>CANQEU010000013.1 GCA_947595635.1 uncultured Clostridia bacterium | reverse complement strand
GCAGACCGCCTTGCGGCGACCTGCCTGCTGCTTTATATTTATTTATTATGCAAGGGGCAAGCCCCTTGCAACCCCAAAGCCTGCCGGAGATTACATGCGAATGATAGTTTTATATTGCTAACAGCAAATGATTTTAAAGCAAATAAAAATCAAAAAGTTTTTTATTAAAAGAAGCCTGCCCGGCACGAGGGCGAAGTGGAATTATAAATCTTATTTTTCAAAGCATAAAAGTTTTAATTTAAAATAAAATTTAGGTTTGCACCTTTTGACCGCAGCGTTACCGACTTGCGCCGACAACGATGCTGCTTTAATATTATGTTATATTAACGGGGGAGCTGACGCTCCCCCCGTAACCCCCCCATTTTTTGCTCCCTCAAAGAATTATTTTTAATATAAATCCGCTTTACGGGTATAAAAGCTTAATTAAGCAAATTTCCATATGAGAGAATGATGAGGTGCAGGAGAAGCGAAGCTTCTCCTGCAAAAAATAAAACCTTAAGCAGCAGTCCCGCTGCGCAGCAGCGCTGACTGCGGTTCAAGGATTGCAAAAGCAAAAAATAAGTTTTGAAAAAAGCTGCTGCTTTAAAATTAGGTTTTAAACGGGGGGAGCTGACGCTCCCCCGTAAGCCCCCACTTGCTCGCTCAAAGAATTATTTTATTTAATCCGCTTTACGGGTATAAAAGCTTAATTAAGCAAATTTCCATATGCGAGAATGATGAGGTGCAGGAGAAGCGAAGCTTCTCCTGCAAAAAAATAAAACCTTAAGCAGCAGTCCCGCTGCGCAGCAGCGCCGACTGCGGTTCAAGGATTACATATGTAAAAATATATTTTTATATAAACAGACGGCGTCCGCATACTGTGGCGGACGCCGTCTTAAATATCAAATATTGAAATTTTATTTGTTAAAAATTCTCTTTCTGTTTACAAATACCGCTGTGCCGGAGATAAGAAGCAGTGCGCCTGCCGCGATTACGAATATAAGCATACCGTCGCCTGTGCTTACTGCGCCTGCTGTCTTGCCGCCGTTGCCTGACGTTGTTGTGTTTCCTGAAACGCTGCCGCTTGTAGCTGCCGTATTTGTCGGAGCGGTTGCAGAACCGGAGCCGCTGCCGCCTTCAGCAGGGTCTGTTGTCGGCTCTGTAGCAGGGTCTGTAGCAGGATCTGTTGTCGGCTCTGTAGCCTCTGCGTCAAGAGCGATAAAGCTGAAGCCGTTTGCCTTTGCGTATTCTTCCGCTGCTGTTCCGGAATAGCCTCTGATTTCAAAGCCCTCTACCTTTATCGGCTCAGAATCAGCGTTCACGGGATCGAGATATCCGAATGCGCTCTCGCCTATATTTTTAACGCTTGCCGGTATGGTAACGCTCTTGAGGCTCGGGCAGTTGAGGAAGGCTGTATATTCAATATCGACAAGTGACTCGGGAAGAGTTACGCTTGTGAGACTTCCGCATCCTGCAAACGCGTTGTTTTCGATTGTTCCAATATTATTCTCAATGCTTACGCTCTCAAGCTTGCTCATATACGCGAAGGCCTCGGATTCTATGCTTGTCATTTCAAAGCCGTCTATTGTTGCGGGGATATTAAGCTCTGTGGCAAGCGGGTCGGAATATCCGCATACGCGTCCGCCCAACTCGATGTCTGCCTTATACATAAAATACGGTGTGATAGAATCGTAGTATACAGCTTCAAAGCCGTTGTCTACCGCGTATTTGTATGCCGCCGAGTACTTGTAGCAGTTTATGCGAAGTTCGTCAACCTTTGCCTGTCCGTCGCCCGGGTTGAGGTCGTAAAGATATCCGAAAGCGTAATCTCCTATATATTTCGGGCCGTTAATTCCTGAGCAAAGAACATCGGTCAGGTTCGGGCAGTCCATAAAGGCTCCCGGATCTATCTCGGCTATGTTGTTGCCGATTGAGACGCTTACAAGGCTTTCACAGTTGCTGAAATCCGAAATTTCGGTAACAGCCTTGCCGTCTATCTCCTGCGGTATATTAAGGTAAGCCCATTCGTCTATAATGTCCTTGTTTGCCGATATGCTCAATGTGCCGTCCTTGCGCTCTTTATATACGAAGGGAGAGTCATCGAAAATATTTTCGAAGGTGCAGCCGATTTGCTCTGCGTATTCCTCAGCCTTGGAATAAAGATAGCCGTTGACCTTGAAGCCCTCTATCGCCTCGTGCTCGGCGTCTGTCGGGTCATCAGCCTCGGACAATACCTTGTAGCCGAATGCGTACGGCTCTATCGCGGCGATGAGCGGAGAAACCGTTATCTCCTTAAGGTTTGGTACATCGCAGAATGCGTGTGTTGCTATTTTGCTTACTTTTTCGCCGTCAATATCGCCGGGAACAAGAATGTGCGTCGTTGTTTCCTTGTCCTCACCTTGGTAGCCGTCGATGACGAGCGTGCCGTCGCCTTTTTCGGAATAGTGGCAGATAAACGGCGAATCATTGCCCTCTGCCGCGAATGCCGGTATTGATGCTGTTGTTAATAAAAGTGCAAGAGCAAGCATAAGCACAAGCGCCTTGCAGATTTTATTACCTTTAATTGATTGATGCTTCATTTTGATTTCCTCCATTTGAATATTTTGGGACAAGGTTTTGCGTTTTTGCGATTTCCTTATATCCATATATATTATAAATGCGGATTGTGGCACAGTCAATTCATATTCGCGTCAAAAAAATGGCATTTCGTGACATATGTATTTTAAATATTAATACGGTGAGCGGCATATTGTTAAATATTTTTACGATTGTCGCTTTTTTCTTAGCATGCTTCCGCTTGGAATGTTTCCGCTTGTGACGGCTTTAAGCCTTTGCAGCGGATGCGGCGCGCTTTCAACGGAATTTCCGTCCTCGTCAAACAGTTCGTTCACCGTTATGTTAAACGGTATACCGTCCGGCGGCAGAACATCAAGGGTGTCGCCTGCGAAGAAGCGGTTGCGCTGTATTATTACGGCGTTGTTTCCCTCGGAGCTCTCACAGGTAGCAACAAAGTCATAGTGGCGTATATATCCGCCGTCTGAGGTGTTTTGTCCGGGCTGCGTGCCAAGATAAAAGCCCTGTGAGTATTGCCTGTGGCTTATTTTATCAAGCTCGGCTCTTATCCGCTCGTCGACCGTGTAATCGCTTTTGCAGCCGCCGACGTAAAATGCGTTTACGGCGTGGCGATAGGCGTTTGTAACTACCGCGGTGTAATAAGCCGATTTTGCTCTGCCCTCTATTTTAAGACTTGAAACGCCTGCGCTGTATAACTGAGGAATATAGTCTATCATACACATATCTTTTGAGTTGTAAAGATATGTGCCGTCATCGTTCTCTTCCACGGGGAAGAATTGTCCCTCTCTGTTTTCCTCGTATAGATGATACTTCCAGCGGCACGGCTGAGCACAGTCGCCCCTGTTGGCGTCTCTGCCTGTCATATATGCCGAAATAAGGCATCTTCCCGAAAACGAAACGCACATCGCGCCGTGTACGAATACCTCAAGCTCAAGCTCGCTCGGCGTGTGGGCTCTTATGTCGGCTATTTCTTCTAATGACATTTCCCTTGCAAGCACTACCCGTGACGCTCCCATATTGTAAAAGGCGTTTGCCGACGCATAATTTACGATACCCGCCTGAGTGGAAATATGTATCTGAACCTTTGGCGCATACTTTTTTGCAAGCTCCAACACGCCTAAATCGGCGATTATAAATGCGTCAACGCCGCATTGTCCGCATTCGCAAAGGAATTTCGGCAAACGTGAAAGCTCATTGTTCCTCGGCAGGGTGTTGCAGGTTACATATACCTTAGCTCCCTTTGAATGAGCGTATTCAACGGCTTTGACAAGCAATTGGCTGTCAAAATTTTTCGGAGCGGTTCTCATTCCGAACTCCTTGCCGGCAAGAAAAACAGCGTCGGCTCCGAAATCTACCGCTTTAACAAGGCACTCCATATCTCCTGCCGGAGAAAGCACCTCCATTTTATTATTGAGCATAATATCAACCTCTGTTAAACAAAACGGGGTTGTCAATGACGTGACAGCCCCGTTTTTGTATTAAATTTCAAATATACGTCTGTTAATCCCTCAGCCCTGCCCTCTTTTCGTTCTCAACCTGCTCGGCGTATGTCGTGGCATAATATGCAACGGCAGGCTCTGTGTCGGTTGCCGGCTTGTGACAGAAGAAGTAGTAGCTTGTTGACGATGGGCTGAGCGCGGCGCTGATAGCCTTTTCACCGGCATTGCATACTGCTCCCGGCGGAAGCCCCTTTATTTTATATGTGTTGTATGTACTTTCAAAGGTTTTCTTGAGGTCTTTTGGAACATCGTCCTTTGATAAGTACGGGTAATAAACTGTAACGTCCGATTTCAGCCTTATTACATCGTAGTCGCCGTATGGGGTTATACCGTCGGTCGCGTTTGTTGAAAGTCTGTTGTAGAAGATGGACGCTATGTTATACATATCGTGCTCGTCGGCTGCCTCAGCCTGAACAAGAGAAGCAACGTTGATAAGATAATCAATGCTCATTCCTTGAAGCTGTGCATACTCTTCAATAGTCATTTCGTCGGCGTAGCCGGAATAATGCTTAGTTTCAACGCAGACCTTATTATAGAAGTTGTCGAGGAATTTTGTTATTACGTTGTCTACATTGTCGTTGACATAGAATGTGTATGTGTCGGGGAAGAGATAGCCCTCAAGCTTGTAATAACGCTCCTTTGGATTTTCTATATTTTTAATAAACTCATAATCATCGTCATAGTCGTTGCTGCTGCAGGCTTCGAGGAACTTGTCCATATTGCATACGCCCTTTTCCTGAAGCAGCTTTCCTATCTGCCTTGCGTTCATACCCTCCGTAAAGCGTACGGAAACCGTGTTTTTTGGCCCTGAGTTGTATATAAGGAAGTTTAGTATAGCCTCATAATCCATATTTGTTTCCATCTGGTAGCTGCCCTCAAGGAACGGCTCGCCTGATTTTGTTACGCTTGCGTAAAGCTTGAAGAACAAAGGCTCCTTTATTACGCCGCTGTCTGTCAGTATAGTCGTCACCTGGTCAAGGGTGGCGTTTGCCGGTATTTCAACGCTTACGGTGGTCTGCTTTTGAACAACGCCGGCGGTCGGGTTGCCGTTGCTGTCCGTTGCCGCATTAGCCGAGGGCAGAGCGCCTCTGTTTATTGCAAGCATATCGTTTGTGCCTCTGATTATAAACATACCAAGCAGCACGGAAACGAACAACACCATTACAAGCCAAACAAGCTTGAACATACACCCGTTTCGTCTTGCCTTTTTTTTGCAGCGCTTTTTAACGCTCTTTTTATATGCCTTAAGACTTTTCTCGTCTTCAAGGTTCATTTTCTTTTTAAGCTCTTCGTCGCTGTAGCTGTTTATAAGCGTGTCGCTTTCAAAGTCCTCTTCATCAATTTCAGACGGAGATCCATACGCGGAGTTTGACTCACTGCCCGGCAAAATTTCAAGCTCCGTTTCCTGATCGGCTTCGTCCTGCTGTGAAAGACTTAGAAAATCGTTGCCGTAGCCTGAATTATTCTCATCAGACGTATTGTCGGAATCGGGCTCAAGATATAACGGAGGGGAGGAGCTGCGCTCTCTTTTTGAATGGTTTCCGCTTTCATCTTTGTCAAAATGGCGCTTATTTACCGTTTCCTGTATTCCTTTTAAAATATCATCGACGTTTTCTTCTCTTTGAGGGCGATGCACCGGGGTTTGCGGAGCGGATGGGTCGTAATTGTCGCCAAAGCCGAAATCATCTATTTGAAGCTTAAAGCTTTGAACCTTCTTTTTTCTTTCAGCCGCGATTGCCTCCTCCGGCGTCAGCGGCCTGCCCGTATTCTTATCACTCATATGAAACCTCCTGATTTACGAGTGTAATAATGCAGTTGGATACTCATTTTGTTATGTAAATACCTTTATCGGTAATTATAAGCGAAACCTTGTAATCGGTGCTGTAAAACGGAAGCTTATCGGTCAATAGCCTATGATGGCACAGCCCTGCGGCAATGCCTTTAAAGCGCGGAAGAAATCTGTCGTAATAGCCCTTGCCGTATCCAAGCCGTATTCCGTCTTTGCTGTAGGCAAGAGCCGGAACAATGCAAAGCCCCTCCGGCGAGTCAGCCCTTTTAAGACGGGCCTTAGGCTCTAAAACGCCAAAGCAGCCCGGCTCGAGGTCGTTTAATGAGCTGATGAAGTAAAAATCCATTTCGCCGCCGCTTTTGCATTTTGGAAGCGCAACGGCTTTATTATCATCGAGCGCGCGCTTTATTATGCCGAATGTGTCGGCCTCGCTGCCTTTGGACGCATATGCAAATATAACGCTCGCCTTTTTATATTCGTCAAGCGACAAAAGGGCGTTTAGAATACGCAGGTCGCTGTCGGCTTTTTCGGTGGGGGAAAGCGAATCTCTGATACCGAGATATTTTTTTCTCAGCGCTCTTTTTTCTTCAAAAATCAAATCTGCCTGCATTGCATAGCAGCCTTTGTGCTGTCGCTTTTTTCTCTGCCGGCAAGAAGTGCGGCGGCTGCAAGACCAAACTCTATCGCCGCGCCGGCTCCCTTTGCCGTTATGATTTTTCCGTCTGTAACAACAAGCTCGTCGCTTATCACCTGTGCGCCTTCAAGCTCCTGCTCAAAGCCGGGAAAGCATACGGCTTTTTTGCCCTTGAGTATTCCCATATGACCGAGAACAGATGGTGCGGCGCATATTGCGCAAACGGGCAGGTCGTTTTCTGCACAGTATTTTATGCTCGCCCTTACAACAGGGGATTTTTCAAGGTTAAGCGTTCCCGGCATTCCTCCGGGAAGAATAACCGCGTCCATATTGTCCGTGCTTATATCGGATTCGGCGATGTCCGCTTTAACCGTTATTTGGTGAGAGCCGGTTATTTCGATTCCGCCAACTCCTACGGTTGCCGTTTCAATGCCGCAGCGGCGCAGAATGTCAACGGGTGCAAGCGCCTCGGTCTCTTCAAAGCCGTCTGCTAAAAATACATATACCATTATTATACCTCCAGGATAAAATTATTTACGTTAAAGGCCGTAAAGCGGAGAGGTGTTTTGCTCCGCATAATTTTCGTGAAGGGCTTGCCGCAAATAAGCTTAATCAAGGCTTAGCCCAAGATATGCCGAGTGGGAGAGATCTTCCGCCGACAGGCTCTTATCAAGCGGCTTTATCATTCCGACCGCTTGACTGCCGCCCCTGTTTATTACGGACGGACACCTTACCCTTGCGCGCTTTACGCCTATTTCTTCACAAAAGCTTTTAAGCAGAGTGTCTGCGTTTTCGGGCAGACAAATCATTTCCTCAACAAACGGTGTTGTGCCGTCATTGGTGTATAGTATATATCCGTCGTCGCAGCCGAGTATGCCTCCTCCGTATATTTCGCATATTTTGGCGCAGTGTGCAAGGTGCAGTCTGCTCCAGCATACACTTCCCATTATAGTCATACATATATTAAACCTTAAACGTGACCATATGTCAAATGAAATTTTTGTTAAGTCAAGGTGTTTTTTGCCCGTTAAGACATTTGAGTTTAAATCGAAGTCGAATATCGTCGTATTATAAATGCTTTTGTAACCAAAACGTCGGTAATAATCAAATAAAGATGCGTCCGCCGGCCGCAGTACGGAATATTTATCACCGTTTTCTTTTGCCGCTTCACAGCAATACGTTATAAGCTTGCCCATAATTCCGAGACGGCGAAAGGCTTTGCTCGTGCCTGCGCCCATAAGATAATGCGAACGCGCGGTTTTGCCGTTTTCCAAGGCTATTTCACACGGAAGAAGATAGAGCGCGGCAACAACTGCGCCATTAAGCCTTGCGGCGTAAGCGTATTTTGGTAAAAGCATATTTTCAAACATAAAATCCGCCGCTTTTATGTCCTCGTCAAAGCATTCAAGATAAACGGATTTTAGCTTTGGAATATCGTCCCTTGTCGGGCGAAAAAGGTCAATCATCATAAACACCCACAAGCTGTTCAAGAAGAATTGCCGGCTTGTATGAAAGCTTCGCCTTCCTTAACCCCTCAAGCCCCATATCCTCCTCGCGGTTGATATATTTATATTGCCCAAGCTGTCTTGCAAAATAACAGTTTATGGCGGCGTACAGCCCGTCATAGCCGTAAAGCGCCTTTTCAAAATGCGTGACAAAGGCAAGGCTGCTTATCTCCTCGCCTATAGTCATTGCAGCCGGTTTGCCGTCTATTTTTATTATTGCTCCCTTAAACCCAAGCCTGTCAAAGTCTTTAACGGCTCGGTGTATTGCGCAGCATTCGGAGTCGAGGCTTTCGGCTTCGCTGCCGTGTGTGTCCTTACACCATTTTTCCGCTACCTCAATAGCGCATTTCCTGTTTTCACTGTTTATCATCTCAAAGCTGTAGCTGTAGCTTGCTTCAAATCGGTTCAGGTGGTTGCGCTTTGAGTGCAGATTTCTGCCGGACAGCGTGGAAAGCTTTTCGGTTTCATAAATATATTCCGCATAATCTCTGTCCTCGCGGAATTTAATTTTACCTTTATATATTTCATTTAAAATCTCCGCCTGCCGTGCAGTCACTCCGCCCCAAACAAGTGGAACGCCGGCGCTTGAGCAATAACCCTCAATTGCCCTTACAGCCTTTTCAATGTCGCCGGTTCCGTATGGGAAAGAGAAGCTTACGGATTTGTCTGAGTTAAAATATCCCTTTAATATAAAATCCTCAAAGCGGCATATTCTCGTGCCGTAAAAGTCGCTCCATAAATAGCAGGCTCCGAAGGACGCGTCAAGGTCTATTCTTGGCGACTTACGGTTTGCCTTGTCCGCAATTTCTCTGTACCAGTCAATGTCATCAAGCCTTGCCTTTTTAAATTCAAGCATAAATGCCTCTCAGTTTCTATAATTGCTTTAAATTTCAATTCCAAGTTTTTCCTTTATGACTGCGATTATTTCCGAGGAAATATCTTCAATATCTCGGATATTGCCGTCCTTAACGCACGAAATGGTATGCCAGCCGAATTTTTCGGCAGAATACTCTGCGCTTTTGGCGCATTCGGCAAGATACGACAAATTTCGCTCGTGAATATCCTTTTTATCTTCGTTTCCGTCGTATCTTTCGCTCATCAGCCTTTGTGAAATTTCGGTTGGAACGTCAAGATAAATAACAAGGTCGGGTCTTGGAATGCCAAATCTTTTGTGTTCAAGTTCGTCCGTCCACAAAAGAAATTCCTCGCGTTCGTCCTGCTTTATCTTTGTCATCTGATATATCGCGTTTGATGTGGAATATCTGTCGCAAAGAATAAGTGCGCCGCTGTTGTAATCCCTGCCCCAGCTTGTTTTATAAGAGGCATATCGGTCGGCCGCATAAAAAACTGCCGCCGCATAACCGCTCACGTCATCGGGCTTTGCTCCGAACTCGCCGTTTAAATACATTTTCACAAGAGAGGAGGACGGACTGCCGTAATCGGGAAACGAAACTTGCTTTACAAAAAGCCCCGCTTGCGACAAGCGTTTATAAAGAAGCTTGGTCTGCGTTGCTTTTCCGCTGCCGTCAAGCCCTTCGATTACTATTACCTTACCCATTTTATTCCTTCTCCAAATTTAAAAAGTATTCACGCATTTGCGCCGGCTTGCCGCAGCTCATTTTGCCCTCGGGACATTTTCCGCATACGCAGGACGGGCCGCTGTTTTTAAACAGCGACGGCGCAGCCTGCTTGCAAAGCTTAAGCATCCTTATGGCAACCTCTCTTATTTCCCACTGCGCCCTGTTGCAGCAGCGGTGCGCAAAGAAATTCCAAAGCGAGCGTGTGTTCATGGTGACTACAATTGACGTCGTGCAGGCGTTTGGCAGTATAAATCTCGCGTCCTCGTTTGCCTTTTTAATTGCGGCGCTGTATGCGCTGCCGTCAAGCTCCTTAAAACGCGCAAGAGCCTCGTCGTTGTCGCCGCTTAGCTCAGGATAGCTTTCTCTTGCAATCTTCGCGGCAAGACTGTTCCTGATTTTTGTGTACGCCTCTTTTTGTTGTGATATTATTCTTTCGTATTCCTCAAGAGCCTCGCCGCACTGCTTTATTGCCGGCGGCGTTACAAAGTCGAAACGGTTGCCGTCAACATATCTTTGAGACTGCTGGCTGTATGAGGCTATTCTGTGGCGCACAAGCTGATGTGAGCAGGCGCGTGATATGCCCTCTATAGCAAAAGTAAAGCTTGCGTGCTCCATAGGGCTTGCGTGACCTATTTCTGAAAGCATATTAACAAAAGACTCTGTTTTTTCCGGAGTAAGATTTTCCTGAATTTCGTCTACTCCCACGGGCGAGTAACAAAGCTTTGCCGCCGCGGCAACAAGCTGATCCGGGTTCGGGGTGTGCGCAATCAAATTTACCTTTATTGCCATAAGTCTCTCACTTCCTCGTTTTTTTTTGCAAATTTTTACATTAAATGTAATTATAACATAGTAATACTATTTTTTCAAATCGCCGGTTTAAACTGCTTTGCGCTCAGGTAAAAACGAAAAATGCAAAAAGTGTGCGGATCGTCTTTTATCCGCACACATAATCACAGCCGATTTTTTAAAGCCATTCAATAACCGAAAGAGCCTTCAAGACTTTCGTCGTTGTTTATCCAGTCCTCAACATAAATTGCAGTGAATTTCTTTTTGCTGTTTCTTATTATAACCTTTTTTATTCCGGAATTGATTATAAGCCTTTTGCACATGGCGCAGGAGTTGGCGTCCTCAATATACTCGCCTGTCATTGCGTTTTTTCCGACCAGATACATTGTAGCGCCTATCATATCGTTGCGGGAGGCGTGAATAATCGCGTTTGCCTCGGCGTGAACGCTGCGGCACAGCTCATACCTTTCGCCCCGTGGAATTTGCATTTCTTCCCTTATACATCTGCCCATATCAATGCAGTTTTGCCTGCCTCTCGGCGCTCCGACGTAGCCGGTTGAAATTATCTGATCTCTGTTTACTATGATTGCGCCGAAGTTTCTTCTTAGGCAGGTGCCTCTTTCCAAAACGGTTTCGGCAATGTCAAGATAATAATTATTCTTGTCTATTCTGTCCATCATATTCGCCTCCAATATAGCTTTACAATTTAATAATAACTCATTTAACAGCGATAATCAACGGAAAATATGTATTTTTTTTATTTTTTTCGGTAATAAAAGCAGTATGTCGGCGGATAATAAAATTTACAGATAAAAATAAGGGTCAGGTGCTTGGCTTTATGGCTTTGATTATTGTTATGACAAATAAAAACAATTCTAATCTTGCGGACGTTATGAGCAGAGCCCTTGAAAAAAACGGAGGCGTAAAAGAGATAAAACGCGCTGCCGATATAAGGAAATCAAGACGATACAAAAACTGTATGCTCAAGCTTAAAAATCCGTTTGGACACAGATTTAAAAATTCGGTAACTGTATTTGACAGCAGCTATAAAGGTACGGCCGACTCAGGCGGCGGCACAAATGTTTTTGCGTCGTCCTGCAAAAACATTCTCGCGTCTATGGCAAACGGCGACTGCATAGGAATAAGCTGCGGCACAGGGCCGCTCGACACCTTAAGCGTTGCAAGCTGCAACGAGGGCAGAATGCTGATAAGTGTTCAGAGGGAGATAAAAACGCTGTCAGGAAATATAATAGAGCCGTGCGAAATTATAGTAAAGACCGAAAGACTGCCGCATATATATCCGACGCTTGCCGCCTGCGCGGCGCTGCTTATAAGCGGAGTGCCTTATGAAAACGGGTATGAAATGTAAAAGAGGAATTTTTTTACTTCATAACGAAGCTTTAAAAAAATTTAAAAAAACATAAATTAACATTGAAAAAAGAGTTGAAGCGTAATATAATTTAAACAGCGCCAAGGCTTGATTGGCCTTTAAATCAAGCCGTGCGCATTGTTATAAAGGCTGAGCGCAAGGCTTATTCCGAGTGCAAAGACATAAAATCCGATACCCGATGATAAGAGAATATCAAATCAAAGGCGAAATTATCGGCAATATTTTTAAGCTTAATGGCTTGATACACTTTTTAATCAGGCCTGAGGCTGTTGCGGACGGCGTGCGGAAAAACGCTTTTCTGCCGACGTTTATTTTCGGAATTTATAATGTTATGCCCTGTGCTTTCGCAGGGCATATTTTTATTTTACGGAGGGTATATAGTGGACGATTCAAGAGTTGCCGTTATAGGAATAGTAGTTGAAAAAAACGGAGAGGTCGAAAGAATGAACACTCTGCTGTCCTCATACGGAGAATACATAATCGGCAGAATGGGCATTCCGTACAGGGAAAAAGGCATTAACGTCATAAGCGTTGTGATTGACGCTCCGGGCGATATAATCAGCGCGCTTTCCGGAAAGCTTGGCAGGCTTGAGGGTATAAGCTCAAAAACGCTGTATTCAAAGGTGTGATTATGAAAGGTATTGTAAATAGGCTTGCCGAAAGCGGTTTTTTAAGCTATGACGATTTTTTGGCTTTGAAATATTGCGATGACAACGAGGACATTGAATATCTTTTTTCAAAGAGCCGCGAACAGGCAAAAAAATACTATGGAAATAAAATTTTCATACGAGGGCTCATTGAATTTACAAATCATTGTAAAAACGACTGCCTTTACTGCGGCATAAGAGCCTCTAACCGCAAGCTTAACCGCTACAGACTGAGCGAGGAGGAAATAATCGACTGCTGTAAAAGCGGATATTCTCTCGGATTTCGCACATTCGTGCTGCAAGGCGGCGAGGATATGTATTTTAGCGACGACGACTATGTAAGGATAATAAGCAGGATAAAATCCAATTATCCCGACTGCGCCGTAACGCTGTCCATAGGGGAAAGGAGCAGGCAGTCATATGAAAAATACTATAACGCCGGAGCAGACAGATATCTTTTAAGACACGAAACTGCCGACAAGGCTCACTATAAAAGACTGCATCCTGAAATTATGAGCTTTGAAAACAGAATGAGATGTATAAGGGATTTAAAGGATATAGGCTATCAGACGGGAATCGGCTTTATGGTAGGTTCTCCGTTTCAAAGCGATGAAAGCATTTATAAGGATTTGCTCTTTATAAAGGAAACAAATCCGCATATGGTCGGCATAGGGCCGTTTATACCGCACAGGGATACGCCGTTTGCTGAATTTGCGCGCGGAAGCTGTAATCTTACACTGCGTCTGCTTGCGATAATAAGACTGATGCTGCCGTCGGTTCTTTTGCCTGCGACAACGGCGCTCGGCACGATAGACGAGCGCGGCAGAGAAAAGGGAATACTTGCAGGCGCGAATGTTGTTATGCCGAATTTATCGCCGGTAATGCACAGAAAGGATTATTCGCTGTATGACAATAAGATATGCACAGGCGAGGAGGCGGCGGAATGCCGCTTTTGCCTGAGCAGGCGGATAGAGAGTATAGGTTATGAGATAGTCACCGACCGAGGGGACTATAAAGTGTCTTGAGAGTAGGGGACTGCCACAGGCGTTCTCGGCTGCGATGAGCGAGCGACAGGGATTTTAGGCGGCGACCGCGCGGCTGCGCCGCGCGGGAAAACGCGGATGAGATGATTTTGTGCCGAGGCGACCGACCTTCCGCCCGCCGCGTTTTCAGGCAAATTCCCGCGCAGCGGGAATTTGCGGGTCGCCGCCAAAATCAACTTGCTCGCCGGCAGATAAAAAACTGCGGAGCGGCAGTCAAAGCAGAGTTGTAAACAAGCAATTATTGCAATGTTTATTCTATAATATAATATTAAATTTAAATAAGGAGAAATGAAAATGTATAAGTACGATCCAAAATCAATGAAAGCGGAGGAGTTTATAAACCACGAGGAGATCGAGGCGTCCTTAAAGTATGCCGACGAAAATAAGAATAACAAGGAGCTTATAGACTCCATAATCGAAAAGGCAAAGCTCGGCAAGGGAGTTACACACCGTGAGGCGCTGCTTTTGCTTGATTGTGAGCTTGAGGAGGAGAACGAAAAAATATTTAAGCTTGCAAAGGAGATAAAGGAGAGATTTTACGGCAGAAGAATAGTAATGTTCGCCCCTCTGTATCTTTCTAATTATTGCGTAAACGGCTGCGTGTATTGCCCGTACCACTATAAGAACAAGCACATATGCCGCAAAAAGCTCACTCAAGAGGAAATAAGAAACGAGGTTATCGCCCTTCAGGATATGGGACACAAGCGCCTTGCGATAGAGGCGGGAGAGGATCCCGTGAATAATCCGATAGAGTATATACTCGACAGCATAAAAACCATTTACTCAATAAAGCATAAAAACGGGGCGATCCGCCGTGTAAACGTCAACATAGCGGCGACCACCGTAGAAAACTACCGCAAGCTCAAGGAGGCGGGCATAGGCACATATATACTGTTTCAGGAAACATATCACAAGGAAAATTACGAGGCGCTTCATCCGACGGGGCCAAAGCATAATTATGCGTATCATACGGAGGCAATGGACAGGGCTATGGAGGCAGGAATCGACGACGTAGGTCTTGGCGTATTATACGGACTTAATATGTACCGTTACGATTTCATCGGAATAATAATGCACGCGGAGCACCTTGAGGCGGCGCACGGAGTAGGTCCGCATACGATAAGCGTACCGAGGATATGCCCTGCCGACGATATAGACCCGGAGGAATTTAAAAATGCGATTTCAGATGAGATATTTGAGAAAATCGTTGCCGTGCTTAGAATAGCGGTTCCGTACACCGGTATGATAGTTTCCACAAGAGAATCTAAAAAGAGCAGGGAAAAGGTGCTTGAGCTCGGCATTTCTCAGATAAGCGGAGCATCAAGAACAAGCGTAGGCGGCTACTGCGAGCCGGAGCCGGAGGAAGAAAACTCGGCTCAGTTTGACATAAGCGACAACCGCACGCTCGACGAGGTGGTCAACTGGCTTTTGAGCCTCGGATATATACCAAGCTTTTGCACCGCCTGCTACAGAGAGGGCAGGACTGGCGACAGGTTTATGACTCTGTTAAAATCGGGTCAGATAGTTAACTGCTGTCAGCCTAATGCTTTGATGACGTTAAAGGAATATCTTGAGGATTATGCAAGCGAGGATACGCGCAAAAAGGGCGAGGCAGTAATAAAAGAGGAGCTTGAGAAGATACCGAATCAAAAGGTAAAGGCGATTGCGTCAGAATATTTAAAGGAACTGCACGACGGCAAGAGAGATTTCAGATTTTAATGCTTATAATTAAAGCAAGCACAGGAAACACCGCATAAATAGGTTTTCCGTTATAATGACAGCAAAATAAATTTGAGGAGTGACATATATGAGCCTTAACGAAACTCCAAGGGGAGCACGGCTGCACATAGGGCTTTTCGGAAAGAGAAACAGCGGCAAATCGTCGCTTGTGAATGCTCTTACAAATCAGAATATTTCCGTTGTATCCGACGTTGCCGGAACAACCACCGACCCCGTATATAAGTCAATGGAGATACACGGCATAGGCCCTGTTGTTTTCATAGACACTGCCGGCTTTGACGATGAGGGGGAGCTTGGCGGAAAGAGAATAGAGCAAACGCGAAAAGCGCTTGACAAGACGGACATAGGAATACTGATATTCAGCGAGCCGCCCACCGAGAGCGACAAAGAATGGGTCAGGCTGCTTAAGGAGCACAATACCGAATTTATACCGGTTATAAACAAAATAGACGTAATAGAGAACGAAAAAGAGCTCAAGGACGAGGTGTTTGCCGTTTGTAGAAAAGAGGCTGTATCCGTCAGCGCAAAAACATGCGAAGGGATCGACAGGCTAAGGAGCGAGCTTATCAATTCTGTGCCGGACGATTTTTCAGGAAGTACCGTTACAGGCGGACTGTGCTCGGACGGCGACCTTGTTTTGCTTGTTATGCCGCAGGACATTCAGGCTCCAAAGGGCAGACTAATTTTGCCGCAGGTGCAAACGCTCAGAGAGCTGCTCGATAAAAAGTGTCTTGTTATGTGCTGCACAACGGACAGGCTTGAGCAGACCCTGAAAGCCCTTTCAAAGCCCCCTCGGCTTATAATAACGGACTCTCAGGTTTTTGCGGCTGTGTATGAAAAAAAGCCGGAGGAAAGCAAGCTTACCTCGTTTTCAACGCTGTTTGCAAAGTATAAGGGCGATATTGACTACTACGTTGACAGTACGGCGGCGTTTGAACGTTTAAATGAAAATTCAAGGATACTCATAGCCGAGGCATGTACCCATGTGCCGCTCAGCGAGGATATAGGGCGTGAAAAGCTTCCGAGAATGCTGAGAGCAAAATACGGGCAGGGGCTGCGTATTGATAATGTAAACGGTCAGAACTTTCCCGAGGATCTCACGGGATACGACCTTATCATACATTGCGGAGCATGTATGTTCAACAGAAAATACGTTATGTCGAGGATAGAAAGGGCAAAGGCGCAGGGAGTGCCGATGAGCAATTACGGTATTGTGATAGCTTATTTAAAGGGAATACTCGATAAGATAGATTATTAAAAGGAAAAGCCGTGAGCACGTTTTGCGCTCACGGCTGAAATTTTATTTTTATATTAATCCTCCGGCAAGTCAGTGCCGCAGTAAAAAACAGAGCCCCGTTTGAATTGTAAAAGTACGCTTCAAACGGGGCAGCTTATATAAAAATCAGTCTGCAAAATAATAATTACGGAAATCAGAAATCAATTTTTTCGGGTAAAATACAGATAATATTTATCCGGAGGTAAATGCAATGGAAAGAATAATCGAAAATAAAACAATTCAAAATTTTGCCGAATGGCTCAAATCAGAGGAAAAGAGCAAAAACACATTGGAAAAGTATATGCGTGACGTGCGGGCCTTTGCGTCTTATCAATACGGAAAAAACGTGACAAAAGAGGCGGTGATAGCCTACAAGCAGAGCCTGCTCGACAACGGCTACGCTGTGAGAAGCGTAAACTCGATATTGGCAAGCCTCAACAGCCTTTTTTCATTTCTCGGCTGGCACGACTGCCGTGTGAAGTCCATGAAGCTGCAGCATCGCGCGTTTTGCCCTGAGGAAAAGGAATTAACCAAGGCGGAGTATGAGCGCCTGTGCCGTGCGGCACAGCATACGCACAACGAGCGGCTGAATTTGATTTTGCAGACGATATGCGGCACGGGGATAAGAGTAAGCGAGCTGCAATTTATTACTGCCGAGGCAGTGAGGAGGGGCGAATCAATTGTATCCTGCAAAAATAAAACCCGAACGGTCTTTATAGTTAAAAAATTGCAGAAAAAGCTGCTGCGCTATATGAAAGACAGAAATATTGTATCCGGCTGTGTCTTTGTGACCAAGACTGGAAAGCCTGTCGGCCGTACCAACATTTGGCGAGAGATGAAAAGCCTTTGTAGCAGTGCGAACGTCAATCCAAGCAAGGTCTTTCCGCACAACCTGCGTCACCTTTTTGCGCGTGTGTTTTACGGCATAGAAAAGGATATTGCCAAGCTTGCCGACATTTTAGGACACACCAGCGTCAACACAACAAGAATTTACATTATCACGACCGGCGCAGAGCATCGCCGCAAGATGGAGAATATGCGGCTTATAATCTAACGTAAAAACAAAAAAACCGCCATAATCGGCGGTTACAACATAAACGGCATTATGTTGCAGTCACATCAGCAATTGACTGCAATAAATCAGATTTTACATATGAAATTATAGCACAAAGTATGCCGTTTTGCAATATGCTTAGAAAAAAGTATAATTTGTCAGAAAATTGTCGAAAACGCGGTAGCGCGAAAAAGCCTTTTCAAAAGCGAGAAAGAAAAGGCTTGGATTTGTGCACTCATTTCCACCTTGTAAACGCTCCCCATTCGGTAGAAAGCGTTTTCTTATGTCTGCAATTACAACATAATGCCGTTTATGTAGCTTTTCATGAAATGCTGGAGGAAAAGTCAATGGCTTACAAACAATGTCCTGAGTGCGGAAAGGCAATTTCCGATACGGATACATTTTGCAAAAATTGCGGATTTCCGCTTGATATACAATCGGACAACAGTGGAGATGATTCGTTTGTTTCTATTGCGAACTCCAATACGGATGAGCCCCGATATAAAACTTCCAACAAGAAACCGCTTATTATTATATGTATTATTTCGACGCTTTTAGTCATGCTTTTAGCCATTGGATTTGCCATCGCCTTCAACTCGCCGACAGAGCCGGTCGAGATGAATTTTATAAATGACAGTTTATTGGCGGACATCAGGCAAACCTACGGTGAAATCAGTGCGAAATATGTCGATGCAACTAGCATAAATGGATTTGAGGGAGATCTTTACGCAAATATCTCTGGACGCCAGTATTGCTTTGTCCCCGGAAAAGACCGCACCAGCGCGTATTCTGGGGATTTTGACAGCATTATGCCAAACGATGATGCGGTATGCGTTTCCATCGACGCCGCTGCGCGAGATCTTTTCTTTGAATTCTCAGGAGGAATGTCCTCCTCTGATTTAGAATATCATGGTTTTTCTGCGACTGTGGTATCTTCACGCCCCTCTGCAACAGCTGGAGAAGTGGAAGGAAATTATTGTTATTTCGAGTATGAAGATTGCGAAGTTTATATTCTCCTCGCTGAAAACTCGGACGTTTTCTTTCCAAACAGTCAAGTCTTTATCAAATTACGAAAATAAGCAAGGAGGAATATTCTTATGGCAATAATCAAATGCCCGGAATGCGGGCGGGACGTATCCGATAAGGCGGAGAAATGTATTCACTGCGGATACCCGTTGAACGGCCCGGTCGATACTTCTCCAAAAACGGGCGGCACCTTGGTGGTCTACGGTTATACTGGATTTTTCTTAGTCAAACCAAAATTGAAAATTTATCTGAACGGGGAATACATCGGGGAAGTTTCCCATCAGGCAAAAACAAAGGAAATTCCTATTACCGGCCCGACAAATGTAGAAATCAAATGCGGCATCAGATCAACGGCAATAAGACTGTTTCCGGATAAGCACAATGAGATTTACACGCAATTTGACCGAACAACCGGCAATATCCTTGCTGAATTACGAAGTCATTAGAACAGGAGGAATAATAGTATGGCAATAATCAAATGCCCGGAATGCGGGCGGGACGTATCCAATAAGGCGGAAAAATGTATTCACTGTGGATATCCGCTACACCAAGCGGCCGCCGCACCCCAAAATCCGGGAGAAGCTGATTCGAAGAATCGAATCAATTTAGACGATCCCGGCTATAATTCATCTTCCCCCGGTCAGGTCGTTGCGCGGAATATTTGGGCAAAAATATTAAGCGGTGTCGTCGTGATTCTTGTGCCTGTGCTGATTTATTCCGGTATCGTTTCTTTTTCGCCTTCTTATTATGTTGCAAAACTTCCAGATTACAGTGCAGCCAGCGTGAAAATCGACGGATATATGCATAGAAGTAAATCGTGTTGTCAAAAGGTGGCAGATGCTTTTGGCGCTGAAGTAATTCGTGTAAAACCGAATGAAAAAGCTGGTACAAACAGTTATGGTCAAGTGGTGAAATACAACGATTGTTTTACCTATTGTCCGTTGTGTTGTGATTGATGCGATTTAGAAATCGGATAACAATTAAGATCGTGTCACTCACTACTGATTATTTTAATTAACTACATATCTTCGCTATAATGTCTAAACAGATCTTGATCTAAAATTGGCTGCGGAATTACTTCCGGCCACCGATTTATGTTGCAATCAAAGTAAACCCCCGGTTTTACCGGGGGAGCAATAAAACGCTTTAGTGAAAATAAAAAGGGCGAGCTACAAGCAAGCCCAAAAGATTGAAAAAGATAAAACCTCCGAGTAAAATGGTAAAGGTTTGGCAACCGCATTACCAAAAGACAAGGAGGTTAAATCAGTGAAAAAAGATATCAGGAACGAGATCAAAAGCACAGCACATTCCAAATACAGATGTCAATATCATATTGTGTTCGCTCCGAAGTACAGGAGAAAAGAGATATATGGGAAGTTAAGAAAAGACATCGGAGAAATATTGAGAAAATTGTGTGATCAAAAAGGTGTAGAAATCATAGAGGCAGAAGCCTGTCCTGACCATATACATATGTTGGTCGGCGTGCCACCATACATCAGTATAGCACAATTTATGGGGTATCTCAAGGGAAAAAGCAGCTTACTCACACTTATATCCGCGCGAAGAGGAGCGTGCAATTAAGATTTAGATAATATAACGCAAAAAAACGTGTAAAAAACATGTATAAAAACACAAAAGCCGCCTATAATGGCGGCTTTTGTGTTTTTGGTGGAGACGGAGAGGATCGAACTCTTGACCTCTGCGTTGCGAACGCAGCGCTCTCCCAGCTGAGCTACGCCCCCGTGTGCTTTACTTTTGTATTATATCACCTCACGGTTTTAAAATCAATAATTTTTTTAATCTCTTTTAAAAATCATTTTTTTAAAATAACCCAATTTTTCCTGAAAAAAATATTGACAAGGTAAAATTATATTGATATAATATTATGGCACTTGAAAATCAAGCGCAGCAAGGACCATTAGCTCAGTTGGTTAGAGCAACCGGCTCATAACCGGTTGGTCCGGGGTTCGAGTCCCTGATGGTCCACCACATTGCGGCAAGTCGTTACGGCTTGCCGCGATTTTTATGTAAACGCAAAGACGTGCTTTTAACATTAATCTTTCCTTTGAAGATAAGCCTTGCGAGAATTAAAATCAATACAATTCAATAAAATAAGCTGCCGCATAAATTTTTTCTTGTGACAACGAAGAATAGCCGCTGCAATTAAGTTTGCTGCGGTTATTTTTTGTTTTCTTATTTTTGTCTGATTTTAATAAATTTAATTCCCCAAAATCAATATATTGAAATCTTTGGCAGTAATACACAAAATATAGTGTGTTTTTTTGGCGCTGAAATTCAATTATAATTCTTTTTTAATAATAACATAATAATTTTTAAGTGATATAATTATCAACAAGCGTTGAAAAAGCGTTTTAAATTTTCGTCATCATATTATGTTAAAATTTTATTTGATTTTTTCTTTATATCCTGCTTTTTTGGCTATACGCAAGGTTATATATTGATGCAAAATGTGTAAAATTTGGAAAAAATTTAAAAAAATTCTTGACTATATGTTGTGTCTTGATTATAATGGTAATCACAAGATGTTGTTGTCTTGCGAAAAAATGCAACAAGATATACGGATAAGCGGCATAAAATAATAATTAATTATAAAAGAATTTAAGAAAGGTTAGGAGCGAAAGGGTATGAGAGTACAGAAAAGAAACGGAAATTTGGTTGACTATGAGCCGGATAAAATCCGTCAGGCAATCCTAAAGGCGAACGCTGAGGTTCCGGGAAACGAGCGCATCAGCACCAGGACTATAGAGGATATTATCTCTTATGTCGAAAATTACGCGACCGACACCATGGCGGTTGAGCAAATTCAGGACATAATCGAATCCAAGCTTGTTGAGCTCAATAAGTATTTGCTTGCAAAGACCTATATAATTTACCGCTATACAAGAGCGCTTGTCCGCAAGCAAAACACAACGGATGAAAGCATACTCCAGCTCCTGAACAATGAAAACAAGGAGCTTGCCGAGGAGAACAGCAACAAGAATACGGCGATCGCCGCGACTCAGCGTGACTATATAGCCGGCGAGGTATCAAGGGATTTAACAAGAAGAATACTTCTCCCCGAAAGGATCTCAAAGGCTCATGACGACGGAGTTATACACTTCCACGACGCAGACTATTTTGTTCAGCCTATCTTCAACTGCTGCCTTATCAATATAGGCGACATGCTTGAAAACGGCACAATGATTAACGGCAAGCTTATTGAAACGCCAAAGAGCTTTCAGGTTGCCTGCAATGTTATGACGCAGATTATAGCAAATGTTGCGTCAAACCAGTACGGCGGACAGTCGGTAGATATTTCTCACCTTGGCCGCTATCTGCGCCGCAGCCGCGAAAAGTTCCGCAGCCATATAGTTAACGAGTGCAGGGGCGAGGTTTCTGACGAGATTATCGAAAGACTTGTAAACGAGAGAATAACAGAAGAGCTTAAATCCGGCGTACAGACTATCCAGTATCAGATAAATACTTTGATGACAACAAACGGTCAGTCTCCGTTTGTAACGATTTTCCTCTATTTGCGCGACGATGACCCGTATATTGAAGAAAACGCGCTTATTATCGAAGAAATCCTGAGACAGAGGCTTCAGGGCATCAAAAACGCCAAGGGTGTTTATATTACTCCGGCTTTCCCGAAGCTTGTTTATGTTCTTGATGAAAACAACTGCCTTAAGGGCGGAAAATACGACTATATCACCGACCTTGCGGTAAGATGCTCGGCAAAAAGAATGTATCCCGACTATATCTCCGCAAAGAAAATGAGAGAAAATTATGAGGGCAACGTATTTTCTCCGATGGGCTGCCGTTCGTTCCTTGCTCCGTGGAAGGACGAAAACGGAAATTACAAATTCGAGGGACGCTTCAATCAGGGCGTTGTATCAATAAATCTGCCGCAGATAGGCATAATAGCCAACGGCGATATGGACAGATTCTGGAGTCTGCTTGACGAGAGGCTCGATATATGCTTTGAGGCTCTTATGTGCCGCCACAATGCGTTAAAGGGAGTGCGCTCGGACGTAAGCCCGGTTCATTGGCAGTATGGAGCTATAGCAAGACTGAAGCACAACGAGACCATTGATAAATTCCTTTACGGCGGATATTCAAGCATATCGCTTGGTTATATCGGCATATACGAAGTCACAAAGCTTATGACCGGCAAAAGTCATACAACGGATGAGGGTAAGGAATTTGCGCTTAAGCTGATGAATTACCTGCGCAACACCTGCGAGAGATGGAAGAAGGAGACAAACATCGGCTTTGCTCTTTACGGCACGCCTGCCGAGTCTTTGTGCTATCGCTTTGCTCGTATAGATAAAAAGCGCTTTGGCTCAATTCCGGATATTACAGACAAGGGCTATTACACAAACTCATATCACGTTGATGTAAGAGAGAATATAGACGCCTTTGAGAAATTTAAATTTGAAAGCCAGTTCCAGAAGATTTCAAGCGGCGGCGCGATAAGCTATGTAGAGATCCCGAACATCACCAATAACCTCTCTGCGCTGTCCGAGGTAGTTAAATTTATCTATGACAACATTCAATATGCCGAGTTCAACACTAAGAGCGACTACTGCTCTTGCTGCGGCTTTGACGGCGAGATAAAGATAAACGACGACTATGAGTGGGAATGCCCCAACTGCGGCAACAAAGATCAGGCTATGATGAGCGTAACAAGACGCACCTGCGGTTATCTCGGCGAGAATTATTGGAACGTCGGCAAAACTAAGGAAATCAAGGCAAGAGTTTTGCACCTGTAAGGAACGGTCGATATGAATTACGCGTCAATAAAGCCTATAGACATAGCAAACGGCACAGGAGTGCGCGTGTCGCTTTTTGTAAGCGGCTGCACACACAGGTGCAAGGGCTGCTTTAACAGCGAGGCTTGGGACTTTAACTACGGCGAGCCATACACTGCCGAGACAGCGGATTATATTCTATCCTGCCTTGACAAGACATATATAAGAGGTATCAGTCTGCTCGGCGGCGAGCCGTTCGACCCCAAAAATCAGCCGGAGCTTATAGAGCTATTAAAGGCTGTGAGGGAGCGCTTTCCCGAAAAAAATGTATGGTGTTATACAGGATACGATTTTGAAAAGGACTTAAACGGAAAATTTGCCGATGAAAACAAGAAAACCCGTGAGCTATTAAGAATGATAGATATTCTTGTTGACGGTGAATTTGTTGAAGCGCTGAAGAACCCGTCGCTAAAGTTCAGAGGCTCGTCCAATCAGCGGATAATTGATGTGCAGGCTTCACTCAAAAGCGGAAAAACAGTACTGTGCGACCTTGATAAAATATAAAGCAACAAACGCACAAAAGCCCCGACGAATGTCGGGGCTTTTGTGCGCTGAAAGGAATATTAACCTTGATTGATTTTGCGTAAAGGGTACTTTTTGAGTTAGAAAATTAATGAGTGATTATTTTTTAGTAAAAATAGATTTCTTCAAAGACTAAAACGGCTAAGCGTAATGAACTGAAATGCTCAGCCGTTTTCATTTTTTTGATTGAATTTTATAAATACCTTGCACTGCTCAATGCATATTTCACGTTGGTTGGGAGATAAAAGGCGAAAGATACGCAAAAGGTCATCCTCCTGCCGGGTAGTTCCCGCATCATTAGATTTATAGCCGAGTAAATAATCGGTAGTTACGTTAAAATAGCTTGCAATCATTTTTAAGGTTTCAAAGTCAGGTTCCCTTGTGTTTTGTGCATAGCTGCTTACTGTAGAGGGGGCAATATTTAATTTGTTAGCCAAATTCTTTTGCGTGATATTTCTTTCCTCAATCAATATGCGTAGTCTGTCGCCAAATTTCATAAAATCACCTCTTTAACTATCATAAATGCAGAGGAATAAAAAATTTAGCAAAATTCACATAATGTATTGACAAAACACAAAACGAGTTGTATTATGTAAGTGAAAGCTTTAGAAAGCTATATAATTTTTTTGATGAATAAAAAAATTTGTTTCATTATCGGAGATTAAATTTTGATTTGTAGCTTCATAAATCGCTTTCTGGGGTAACATTTCAGATATACTTGATTATGTTGTATACTCAAATTTTAAACATTATTGGAGGATGAAATTATGTATAGCAATGTTGGCAAAAAGATTATGATACTGGCGATGGTTTTCGGAGTAGTATTTTTGGCTGCGGGGCTTGTGGGCTTTGTTGTGTTACTGGCTTTAGAAATCCCAGCGTGGTTAGCCTTTATTGCGCTTTTGGGAGGAATTATAACCTTTATGTCATCTTGGCTTTTATATGGCTTCGGTCAGTTGGTAGACGATGTGCATTCTCTGCATATTGGGCCAAAGCCGGACGAGAAAAAGGAAGAGGTCATCGACGAGCTTCCGGAGCTGTAAGGGAGATTTTAAAAATGAGCGAAAGATACCAAAGGCTGTTTACTTTGCCGGAGCAGCTTTACGCGGAGGCCTCTCCGCTGCTGATTGAGGCGGGAGCACTTTTGAAGGATAGTAAGACAGGAAGGATGTTGGCGCAGATAAAATTTAAAAGCATATCTCCTAATACAATAAAGGCTGTTAAAATATCCGTAGGAGCATTTGATGTTTCGGGCGTAAAATTACGGGGGATTGATGAATATCAGTATCTTGATTTATCTGTTTCGCGTGATTCTGAATTTGGGCAGAAAAACGCCGTTGTATTGCCCGAAAGCATAACTCGTTCATTTAGCTGTGAATGCACAGGCGTTGTGTTCACCGACGGCACAATATGGGAATCAAACGGCGCTGAATGGAAGCCTCTTGCATCGGCGCAAACCTTGAAAGAGAAGCTGGGCGCGCTTTGCGAACAGTATCTGCGCGATACCGTCAACCATGCGGATTTTGTCGTAACAGATGACCGCGATTTGTGGATATGCACCTGTGGAGCAATCAATAAAAATGATGAAGAAGACTGTCATTTGTGCCATGCAAACAAGAAAATTCTCACCGCCGCGCTTGATGTAAAAAAGCTTGAGGCGAATGAAGCGGCGTTAAAAAAAGCGGAAGCCGAAAAGAAAGCCGAAATAGAAAGGCAAGAGCTTGAAAAGGAAAAACGCGATAAAAAAATTGCTATAATTACAACGCCAATCATTTGTGCTATCATTGCATTTATCATTGTTTTGAACGCTGTTATTATTCCTGATATTAAATATAACAATGCGATAGCATTAATGAATGCAGGAAACAATGTGGAGGCATACGAGGCTTTAGTAGCGTTAGACGGATTCAAAGATAGCACTGATAAAGCCAATTCGATTTACGATAAGTACAAGGTTGAGAAACTGAATGTTGCCAAGGCTGGTGATTATGTATCCTTTGGCTTATACGAGCAGGACAATAATATTTCAAACGGACAAGAAAATATAGAATGGCTTGTGCTTGATAAAAAGGATGGAAAAGTGCTTGTTATCAGTAAATATGCTCTTGATTACAAGCAATATAATACAAGTGAATTTTTATACGCTACTTGGGAAAACTGCACACTTCGAAAGTGGTTAAACAACGATTTTATTAACACTGCGTTTTCTGATGATGAAAAAGCAATGATTTCCACGGAAACAGTATCTGCCGATAGAAATCCCTCATATAGCACCGATCCGGGCAATGTAACACAGGATCAGACATTCTTGCTCAGTATAACCGAAGCGAATAAATATTTTAATTCCGATACGGAAAGACAATGCAAACCCACAGATTATGCTGTTGCCAACGGAGCAGAGTATATAGTTATCGACAACGGCAACTGTTGGTGGTGGCTACGGTCGCCCGGCTACAGTAAGGGTTACGCCGCCAATATCCTCGATGATGGCGATGTCGATGAGTACGGAGAAAATCTAGACGACGATAGAGAAGCCGTTCGCCCCGCTTTGTGGATAAATCTTAACCATTAAATCTTCAAATCCGAAATCATCCACTCAGCGCGCAGGCGTGAATATAAGCGAGAGAAGCTCGCTAATCAATACCGTTGCAAGGCGGTCTCACCCACACGGTAGGATTGAAATCCGATAGTACAGTTTGAGACCTTCTAACCGGGCAAAAAAGAACGACCATGTAAGGCAAAGTGCACTTGCATGGTCATTTTGTATTTATAATTCAATTCGTTGTGGATATAAACTATAGGTCTGGTTGCCCTCACATATCATCATTTTATAAACGGGAATATTCTTTTCCACGGCAATATGGCGCAATATCTTTTCGTGAATGGCACTTATATTTTTTCCAAGGTAGAGTGCTGTTGGCTTTTTGAATATGTGAGGATATTTTTCACTCTGAGCATTTTTCTCACAGAAAATCAGCCGCCATTCTTTTTCGTGGCACCAACAGGTTGCTTTGTGAATTAAAATCTTTGTAGCCATAAATAAGTCCGGACACGGTATAAAAAACCGAAATAACTGATATAGTTTATATGCGTTTGAATTTATCAGAATTCGCTGCAAAATTTGTTGCTGTAGCAACCATTCAGCATATTCTGTTGCATCGAAACGCTCATCACTGTAAATGACTGGAATTAGGCAATATTCTTGAAAACGTGATTCCCGTAAATCATAGGATAGTGCGAAACCGGTTCCGTTATTTGCGTAGTATCCCCACATCGCAGTTGATTCAACACTCTGTGATAAACAAGCTATTTTCTGATTTTGTGTTACTTGACTGATAAAGGTCATTCGTTTATTATAATCTTCCGTTGCAAAGTCAATAAATTGGCTTACCATTAAATTTATATCTTCGGGCGTAAGATGTGATAATGTATCTACAGTTTGTTGGAGGATATTTTCTAAAAACTTGTCTTTTTTTACTGCCGGAAATGCACTACTGTTCATTGCATTATTAATAATTGCATTGAATTTTTGTGATGTTACCGTAGAAATTAACGTTTTCCTGATGTAATCTTTATCGAAATAAAGCATACCATCAAAGTCATCATTCATTTTATACGCAGGTGAAAAGTCGAGTATGTCTTGGTCAAACTCATTAAAAGTTCTTTCTTTGCAGTTTCGAAACCGAAATAACTTGTCCGGGGTGTTGGACTTAAGATAATTAATTAGCGGCTGAAATTTCCCCTCTTTTTCTTCATATGTGAGGTTTTCAGGTACTACAATGGTATGTATCATATTTTTATATTCGTTTTCTGACATTGCACACATAACTTTGCTCCTTGTTCCCAGTATTTTAATTGTTATAACAAAGCCATGCGATATGCAAGGCTGAAATTTTTTATTTAAAATAAAAATCTGCAAAAAAGACATCAAAGCGTGTGCCATAGCCGGTTGTGAAACTATGCAAACAGATAAAGCCTTAAAAAACGGCGTTCAAGCTGTGAGATTACCGTAGGCTTAAATAATTTTTATCGTTATATATCAAGCCTCGCAAGGTAAAACCCGATTATTTTTCAACCGTAAAGTTGTGCTTCGGCTTTTTTTCGTTGTAGTCAACGATTTTATTGTGCTTATCGGCTGATATAACAAGCATAAGATAAACCGATAAAAACATAATGAAGATATATGTTATAATGGAAAAAATCCCTCCAAGACTGACATAACTGCCTATGCCAAAGCAAATAAGCGCTATACCCAATATTGAGCAAAGCATTCCGACAAGACATTTATATATGTTCGTTTTGTCGAATGAAGCAAACAGAAAGCCGGTAACGGGTATAACGAGCATAATTATAGAAATTATGGCAATGCCCGTATATTGCGAGCCGAAGCGGAAGCCGTCGATCATCATATTAAACAGAGTTAAAAGTCCGGTGTTTCCGTCGTCCTTTAAAATCTGAACATAAGGCAGAGCGCTGAATGAAATTGTTATAACGTATAAAATACATATCGTCAGCCTGAGCCTCTTTGTTCTCTTGCTTTCAAGCGGCTTTTCCGGAGCGCCGATTTTTTTTTGATATTTTTTAGCCATTTGGTATCCTCTCGTTTATATTTTCTTTATTTTACGTTGAATTTTTCGTTGTAGGAGTCGATAGCCTGCGTTATGACTTCCTTTGCAAAATTGGCGCCCTGAACCTCGTCGACCGCCGTGTCCTTGTTTTCAAGATTTTTATACACAGTAAAGAAATGGCACATCTCTGTAAATACATGCTTTGGAATTTGCGATATGTCTGTGTATTCGTTGTAATTCGGGTCGTCAAACGGTATCGCTATGATTTTCTCGTCGTTTCTTCCGTTGTCCACCATTCTTATAACGCCTATAGGATAGCATCTTATAAGAGTCATAGGATACACCACCTGACTGCACAGCACCAAAACGTCAAGAGGGTCAAGGTCGTCGCCGTATGTTCTCGGAATAAAGCCGTAGTTTGCCGGATAATGCGTTGATGTGTATAATATTCTGTCAAGCTTTAAAAGACCTGTCTGCTTATCCATCTCATACTTGCATTTGCTGCCCTTTGGTATTTCGATTACCGCAATAAAATCATTTTCGCTTATTCTTGAAGAATCAATATCATGCCATATGTTCATAAAAAAATCTCCCTTCAAAAAAGATTTTGTCCGCCAGAGCTGTAAGCCGCGAGACGCATACATCTGATATGAATTTTATTTTATTCTAACATAAAAGCGTAGATAATGCAACAATAACAAATAAACAAATAAAAATGTTGCCAAATATATTAACTTATGCTATAATACCTTCATTCGCCGTCTTTTCGGCTTTTTCCATAAGGACGGGGAATAGAAGTAAAAGCGGATAACCCGCAAGTGAATTTGTTTTTGAGGTGATAAAATGAACAGCTGGATCAATGAAGCGGTATTCTATCAGATATACCCGATGGGCTTCTGCGGAGCGCCGGAGTATAACGACTGCAAGCAGGAATACCGCCTTGACAAAATAAAGGAGTGGATACCGCATCTTAGAGATTTGAATGTAAACGCAGTTTATCTCGGCCCTGTTTTTGATTCTACAAAGCACGGCTATGACACAAAGGACTATTACAAGGTGGATACAAGACTTGGTGACAACGCGTCGTTCAAGTCGATTTGCGACGAGCTTCACGCAAACGGAATAAAAATAGTGCTCGACGGCGTTTTCAACCATGTCGGCAGAGAGTTTTGGGCGTTTAAGGACGTTCAGCAAAACGGTCAGGCAAGCCGTTATTGCTCGTGGTTTTACAACCTTAACTTCGGCGGCGGCAGTCCCTGCGGAGACCCGTTCTGGTATGAGGGCTGGAACGGGCATTATGAGCTTGTAAAGCTGAATTTGAGAAATCCTGAGGTAGTGGAGCACCTTATCGGAGCTGTGGAAATGTGGATGGACGAGTTTAATATAGACGGCTTGCGCCTTGACGCGGCAGACTGTATAGACTTTGACTTTTTCCGCCGTCTGCGTTCCTTCTGCAAGGGAAAAAGGCACGACTTCTGGCTTATGGGAGAGATAATTCACGGCGATTACAGCCGCTGGGCTAACCCCGAAATGCTTGACAGTGTTACAAACTATGAATGCTATAAGGGCATTTATTCCTCTCACAACGACCACAATTATTTTGAAATAGCGCATTCGCTGCAGCGCCAGTTTGCAAACGGCGGTATATATAAAGATATTTATACATATAACTTCCTTGACAACCACGATGTAAACAGGGTAGCAAGCAATTTAAAGGATAAGCGCCACTTAAACAACTGCTATACAATACTATACACAATGCCCGGCGCTCCGTCTTTGTATTACGGAAGCGAATGGGCTCTTGAGGGTCAGCGCACATGGGACAGCGACGCGGTTCTTCGTCCCTGCCTTGATATAAACAATATTCCAAACAAGGATGAGCAGCTGAGCAAATTTATCGGAAAGCTCGGATTTTTGAGAAAAAGGCTTCCGGCAATTAAAAACGGCAGCTTTGAAAACACTGTTATAAAGAACGAGCAGCTTGTTTTTTGCCGCCGCACACAGGGACAGACTTTGTATGTCGCCCTGAATCTCTGCGACAGCGACCAGAATATCGGCTTTAACGTAGACGAAGGATACAGCAAGCTCACGGACGTTCTCAATAATAATGAAATGTTTGACGCCTGCGGATATGTTGACATATGTGTTCCGGCAAATTCTGCAAGGATACTCGTATTGAACAACGGCGATTTTAAAATTGAAACGTCAGAGGGCAGCGGCTCGGAAAAATCGGCTGACGGAGTCGCCGTAAAGGAGCAATTCGTTCCCGCGCCAAATGTTTATACGGGCGGACTTTATTTAAGCTGCGACGGCGTTCAGTGTAAAATCGTTTCGCTCGCAAACGACTGCGAAAGCAATGAGAGGCTTGTAGTTTACAGGGAAACTCTCAGCGGAGCGCTTAAGGTTGAGAGCGAAGAGGAATTTTGCCGCTTTGTAAATAAGGATGGCAGAGATGTTCCGAGGTTTACAAACGTAAACTGAATTACATAAAATTAATATACTGCCAAGTGGGCTGCCGGTGGAGGATAAAACCGCACGGGCAGTCCCATTTTTAAGCTTTTTTCGCCGTCTGTTCCGTTTTTGAGCGAAAAATAATATGCGTTTTAAAACATATTTTATTTTCACTTGAAGAAATCCGTTGTGAATGTTATAATCATAATGAATTAATTTATTTAAAATTGGCAAACTACTCCTTGTAGGCTAAGTTTGGCGCGTAAAAGGGAAGATGTATTTTATCCCCCCAAAAAAAAGCGCGGACGGCTGAAAGGAGAGTTAAAATGAGTAAAGCAAAGGACTCCCTTGCTTGTGACGAGCAGGAAAAGCAGGATTCACACGGGGAGGAAATAAACGACGGCTCACGAATGAACGGCACCGGCGCTGTCCTTGTGAAAATTGACGGTCACATAATATATTGCCTTACCATAATAGGACAGATAGAGGGACATCAAATTTTACCGAGCGACAGCAAAACGACAAAATACGAGCATGTAATACCGCAAATAGTTGCGGCGCAGCAGAGCGAGCGTGTTGAGGGAGTATTGCTGCTTTTGAATACGGCAGGGGGCGACGTTGAGGCAGGACTTGCTATAGCAGAGCTTATATCCGGGCTTGAAAAGCCGACGGTTTCCCTTGTGCTCGGCGGCGGTCACTCAATTGGAATACCGCTTGCGGTATCGGCTGATTATTCCTTTATAACAAAAACAGCGTCTATGACGGTGCATCCGGTAAGAACAACCGGCGTTACCATAGGCGTTCCGCAAACCTTTGAGTATTTCAGGCGTATGCAGGCGAGAATTAACGGCTTTGTTGCCGATAATTCAAATATTTCCGCCGACAGATACAATGCGCTTGCGATGAACACAGGGCAGCTTGTGCTTGACGTAGGAACGGTTCTTGACGGCGAGGAGGCGGTCGAGCAGGGACTTATAGACGATATAGGAACCTACTGCGACGCTGCAAGAAAGCTTTGCGAGCTTATTGAAAAGGGCAAAAAGAGCAAAAAGAAAAAATAATCTTTTTCCCGTATAAATAAAAAATAAAGACGCTTTAGCCTTGGCTTTGGCGGCTTACATATTACGGAGGACAAAATGACTGTAACAGACGCAATAATCCAGGGTGTTGTTCAGGGGCTGACAGAGTTTTTGCCCGTTTCAAGCAGCGGACATCTTGCGATTTCACAGCATATTCTCGGCGTGACGGAGTCAAATCTGTTTTTCAGCGTTATGCTTCATCTCGGCACGCTTTTAAGTGTGATAATAGTATACAGAAAAACCGTATGCGAGCTTATAAAGGGCTTTATAAGTATAATTTCGGATATTACCAAAAAGAAATTCAGCTTTAAGGAAATGGATCACTCGCAGCACCTTGTATGTATGCTCGCCCTTGGTCTTGTGCCGCTTTTTCTTTTGTTTATTCCGATACCCGGAAGCGGAGGACTCAACGCAAAGGAGCTTGCCGAGGTATGGGCCGGCTCGACAGGATATTTTGTTATAGTCGGAATTTCACTTCTGTTTACAAGCCTTTTGCTTGCAATCGGAATATGCGCGAACAGGATAACGGAAAGCAAGGCGCACCGCAAGCATATTAAAAAGAAAGAAGCAGGCAGGCATACGGTGAATGCGGCAGACGCTGTCTGCATAGGAGCCGCACAGCTTTTTGCGGCAATATTTCCGGGACTTTCACGTTCGGGCTCAACGCTTGCCGTCGGAGAGCTGAGAGGGCTTAACAAGAAAAAGGCTCTTGATTACAGCTTTGTGCTTGGCATACCGTCTATTTTGGCGGCTGCCGTGCTTGAATTCAGGGATTCTGTGACAAGCGGAGCAATAATGCAAAGCGACGCCGTTTCGATTTTATTAGGCGTGGCTGTTTCGGCTGTTGTAGGAACATTGGCGATTTTACTTTTTAAATGGATGCTCGCAAGAGACAGAATGTACATATTTGTAATTTATACTGCCGTTGCGGCAGCGGCTGTGATAATAATAAGCATAATTGAGCTTCAGTCCGGGGTCAACATATTTACGGGCGAGCAGCTTGCCTTTACCTGATAAGACCCGGTCATTTGCGCTTTGCGCACTCTTATGCTGCGCTTTTTAAAAATATTGATTGTTAAAAATTGGTTGTTGGAATTTTAAAATTCGGAGGGTTAAATTTTGGCTGAAAAGAAGAAAAACGGCGCGACGAAAAGAAAGAGTGCGTCGTCCGGCGCTTCCGCCAAAAAGGGAACGACCGGAAAAAGAAAGACAGCCGGCGAAAAAACGACCGGCAAAAGAAAAGGCGCCGTTGAAAACGTGCAGACTGAAGGCAGGAGAATGTCATATCAGACAAAGTCGCTTTTGCTTTTGGCTGTTTCGGCGCTTTTTATGTGTGTGATATTGATAAGGTGCGAGAACATTTGGCTTGAGATACATAACTTTTTTGCGGGTTTGTTTGGCTTTTGCGGCTTTTTGCCACCCCTTTTGCTTTCATATATCGCAATCATAACCGCACTTGAAAAAAGGGTAGACGGCGCTATAGCAGGCAAGCTTGGACTTGCCGCCGGAACGGTGCTGTGCATCGCAACGATGTTTTATGTTTTTTCCGCACAGGACGATTTAAGCAAAATCGACTATTTTTCCGAGCTCGGAAGGCTTTATTCCGAGGGCATAAGCTATTCCGGTGCAGGACTTTTCAGCGGCATAATCGGCGTTCCTCTTGTGCTGCTCTGCGGCAAGCTCGGCGCACAGATAATTACGGTGATAGCGCTTATAGTGCTGCTTATGCTGCTGTTTGGCATATCAATAAAAAATATAATTATGCAGGTTAAAAAGCCTGCCGATATGGTTATAAGCGCTGCGACAAGCGCCAGAGCCGACCGGGAGCGCAGACGCTCAGACGTGTCAAGGCAGGAAAGGGGCAGAGGCGAAAAGAGAAGATATGCTTCTGACAGCGATGATGTTTACCCAAAGCATTCAAACGGCGGCTTTGACGTTGACATACCGATTGACGGCGCGAATGAAAGAGCGAGCAGAGCTGCCATGCAGTCAGGCTATGACAGGCTTAAGGCGGCGTGGGACAGCGTAAATTCCGACGCTACGTCACAGCAGCTTAGCAAGGATATGCCGGCTGCAACAGCCGCCGCTAAAGACGTTATGGCACGGAAGAAAAAGCCGAAAAAGTCTGCGCCGAATCAGCTTCAGCCTGACCCGCAGACGGTTCCGATTGAGATTGAAAAAGTTGGCGACAAGGGCGTTTCCGATAATGAGAACGGATACCGCTTTCCGCCTATTGATTTGCTTGCGCCGAATCCTGAGCAGTACAGCGACGGTGACGGATATGCAAGAGAGCTGCGCGAGAGCGGAAACAAGCTTTTGTCAACGCTCGAAAGCTTTGGCGTGAGAGCAAGCATAACGGATATATCAAGAGGCCCTGCCGTAACAAGGTTTGAGCTTCAGCCGGCGGCAGGCATAAAAATCAGCAAAATAACAAACCTTTCGGACGACATTGCTATGAATCTTGCCGCCGAAAGCGTCAGGATAGAGGCGCCTATACCGGGAAAGGCGGCTGTGGGAATAGAGATCCCCAACAAGGCGATAAGTACGGTTACAATGCGCGAGCTTATAGGCTCTGCTCAGTTCAGAAGGGCAAAGAGCAAGCTTTCGGTAGTTCTCGGCAAGGATATTTCAGGCAATATAGTTATAACCGACCTTGCAAAAATGCCGCATTTGCTCATAGCCGGCACAACCGGCAGCGGAAAATCCGTTTGCGTAAACTCGTTGCTGCTGAGTATTCTGTTTAAGGCGACCCCCGATGAGGTTAAGATAGTGCTTATCGACCCGAAAATGGTTGAGTTTTCAAAATATAAGGGAGTGCCGCATTTGCTCGTGCCTGTTGTTTCCGACGCAAAGAAGGCCGCCGGAGCGCTTAACTGGGCGGTGAGCGAAATGCTTGACAGATATAAGATTTTCGCTTCATACGGAGTTCGTGATATAGAGGGCTACAACAAGCTCGTAGATACATATAAGGAGAAATACAAGAATCTTCCGCCGGATACGCCAAAGGAGGATATGCCACTTACGGAGAGCGGTCTGCCCATTCCTGATGCGCGGATGCCGAAAATCGTAGTGGCGATTGACGAGCTTGCGGATCTTATGATGGCCGCGCCGAACGAGGTAGAGGAGTCTATCTGCCGTCTTGCGCAGATGGCTCGCGCCGCGGGAATGCACCTTGTAATCGCGACCCAAAGACCGTCCGTAAATGTTATAACAGGCGTTATAAAGGCTAATATTCCAAGCAGAATAGCTCTTAAGACTGCAAACGGTGTTGATTCGAGGACAATTCTTGACTCAAGCGGAGCCGAAAAGCTTATGGGAAAGGGCGATATGCTGTTTGCGCCGATAGGCGCTGCAAAGCCTGTGCGCGTTCAGGGCGGCTTTTCCTCCGACGAAGAGATTGAAAACGTAACCGCGTTTATAAAGAAGTCGGCAAGCTCCGATTACGATGAAAACGTAGTTGAGCAGATTGAAAAAATCGCGAGCACCGAAATAGCGCAGAGCGGCAAAAAATCCGATATGCAGCAGGATAACGACAGCGACGGCGACCCGATGCTTGAGGAAGCGATAAAGCTTGTTGTAGAGGCAGGACAGGCTTCAACATCTCTGCTTCAAAGAAGGCTGAGGCTTGGCTACGCAAGAGCCGGAAGGCTTATTGACGAGATGGAGCAAATGGGCATAGTCGGGCCTCACGAGGGCTCAAAATCGCGTCAGGTGCTTATGAGCCATCAGGAGTGGCTTGAAAGAAACAACATTCTCGGCGGATAAGCCGCCGGCGTATTTTATGCTGTTTTAACCTACGTTGTTTATTATTGTTGACAAATAACAAAAAAAGGATAAAATAGTATAAGTTAAAAATTTAGGATGTGAGATATTTGTTTGAGATTTTTAAGGAGCATAAGGGCTTTGGCAGACAGATCCTCCTTTTGGCAAAGAATGACCTTATAAAAACATATAAGGGCGCGGCTGTCGGCCCGGTGTGGGCAATTGTTAAGCCTTTGTTTACGCTGTTTGTATATTGGTTTGCATTCACGGTCGGAATAAGAGGCGGACACATAGTCGACGTCGCAAACGTTCACGGCCACACTGTAGGCTATCCGATTTTTGAATTTATAATGGTCGGCTTTGTTCCTTGGTGGTTTATAAGCGACGCTATTTTAGCCGGCGCGAAAAGCATAAGAATAAACCGTCAGTTTGTAACAAAGGTATCTTTTCCTGTTTCAACAATAATGTCATATACTCTTTTATCCAAGCTTTTTGTGCATTTTATGCTTGTTATATGTATGTATGTGTATATGATTTTCTACAACGGCGGCCCAACGATATATAACATTCAGTTTTTCTATTACTGTCCGCTTATGTTTATGTTTTTTATCGTGCTTGCTTGGTCAACAGCGCCGATGAGCGCCTTCAGCCTTGACTTTTACAATGTGATAAACTCGGTTATGTCCGGACTGTTCTGGCTGTCAAGCGTTGTATATTCAAGCTATGATATGGACTCGGACATAATAAGAAAGATAATGTACATAAACCCTATAAACTTCTTCACAAACGGCTATCGCAACGCGTTTTTGTATAACCGTTGGTTCTGGGATTATCCTCAGTTTAAGTGGGAGACCCTTTGCGTAGCGCTTGAATTTGTATTCCTGTTTATTTTAGGTCTGTTCAATTACAAGCGCCTGCGCAAGAGAATTGCCGATGTTCTGTGATGATTGAAGGTGAGCATAGTGGATAAACCGATTATTTCATTTAATAATGTAACAAAGATATATACTCTGTATAAAAATGACCGCGACAGGCTGAAGGCTTTATTCTTTCGGCCGAAAACCGCAAAGGATCATATGGCGCTTTCCCATGTCAGCTTTTCAATAAAAAAGGGCGAAAGCGTTGGAATTATCGGCGACAACGGCGCGGGAAAATCTACTCTTTTGAAAATGATAACGGGCGTAAGCTTCCCCACAGAGGGAGAGGTGTTTGTAGACGGCAAGGTTGCCGCTCTGCTTGAGCTTACCGCCGGCTTTTCACAGGAGATGACCGGACGTGAGAATATATATCTCAAGGGGTATATACTCGGACTAAAGGACGAATTTATAAAAACCATTGAAGAGGAGATAATTGAATTTGCTCAGATAGGCGATTATATCGACCAGCCTGTGCGAACCTATTCAAGCGGTATGAAAATGCGCCTCGGCTTTGCCATAAACGTCAATATCGACCCCGATATTCTTGTTATTGACGAGGCATTGAGCGTTGGCGACGCAAAATTCAAGAAGAAGTGCAAGAATAAAATCGCAAGCATAATAAAGCAGGGTAAAACCGTTTTATTTGTCAGCCACTCTATGGACAGCGTAAAAGAAATGTGCCAAAGGGCTATATATCTAAAAAAAGGTGAGATAATATATGACGGAGACACTGAGGAAGCGCTGAAAATATATTCTGAGCAGAAAAAGTAACGCTTCCTGCCTGTATGCGCCGGTATGCGACGATAAATAGGGGTGGTGTATTATGATAAAGCTTCAGCAGTATTTAAAGCGTTTTCAATATGACGATATTCTGGATGTTTCCTCCGCCGCCCTGCCGTGGGGCAGGCTTTGCGGAAAAACGGTTATGATTTCGGACGCGTCAAGCCTTCCGGGCTTTTACATTACGGCTGCGCTTTTGCTCAGGAACGACGTCTATGACGAAGGAATAAAAATTGCCGCGGTTGTAAGGGACAATATGAAATGCTCCGCACGATTCGGAGATTTGCTGATAAGAGACGACATTAAGGTTATCGTCAGAAGGCTTGGAGAAGAGCTAAACACCGACGTAAAAGCAGATTATATAATACATCTTCCCGATTATATAGAGTCCGAGGATCCGGCGGCGGCTCTTGATTATTCGCTCGGAGCGGTGAAAAGAATTCTCGGATATGCGGAAAAATGCTCGCCGGAGTCGGTGCTTGTATGCGCCGGAGCGGAGGTTTACGGCGAGATTTACAACGGAAAGGATTTTATTTCGGAGGACGAAGCCGGTTATATAGACAGGCTTGATACCGCCAATTCGCAATCTGTGGGACAGCGTGCCGGAGAAAATCTGTGCGCGCTTTACGCGGATGTAAAAAAAATGCCCGTAAAGCTCGCAAGGCTGTGCTGCATATACGGGCCGTCGCTTGAAGAAAACGGTATGCCGTGGAACAAAATGCTTTCAAGCGCGGTTATGGAAAAGGATATTGTTCTTGACGACAGCGGATGCGACACCTTCTCGTTATGCTATGTAAGCGACGCCGCCGAGGCGCTTTTGACTATACTGCTTTGCGGCGAATGTTCATATCCCTACAATATTTCAAGCGAATATTCAAATGTGTCCGTAAGAGATTTTGCAAAGGCGGAGCAAAGCATAATGAGCGGCAGCGGAATAAAGCTTGTGTTTTCAAATCCCTCCGACGAAAAGGAGCGCCATCGCTCGTATTTTTCAAGAACGCCGGAGGTGCTCGACAATAAAAGACTTAAGGATTTAGGATGGGTAGGAAGAACGACACTTAAAGAAGGAATAGGAAAATCCGTTAGAATCCTGAAGGGATAAGCGGAGGATGCAGTGTGATATGGATATGGAGATAAAGAACCTGTTGAATGACTTTGAATACGATTGGGCTTCGTTTTCGGCAAATCAAAACGGCTTTCCCGAAAAAGAACTGAGGGGAAAGAGCATATTGATTTCGGGCGGGCATGATGATTTTGCGCGCTCCGTGCTTTTTGCCGTCTTATCGTCAAACGACATAAGAAAAACAGGAATATCGGTTTCATATCTGGCGCACAGCGATAATATTGAAAGCATTAACAAGGAAATATCCGGCAGGGACGATGTCAAATGCTTTGCCTTTGGAACTGCGGCGGAGGAGCTTCCTCGCGCGGATATAGTTATAGATACCGGAGTTTGCAATATGGTCATAGAGCAAAGTCCGGAGTTTTTTATATCGGCGGTTCAAAACGCCGTATATACGCTTGAATGCGCCGAAAAGACCGGCGCTCAGCATTATATTCTGTTTTCGGATTACAGAGCCTGCGGAAAAACCGAAAGGGGAGACGTTGTTTCCGAGGATGAAGCCGGAGAGGTTTTGTATTCGCAATCCGGCTCTTGCGCCGCTGTAATTTTACAGACTCTTGAGGCGTATGCCGCCGCATACGCAAAGCGCTGCGGCTTTGATTTTACCATACTGAGGTGCGCGATTGCCCTTGGCGCTGACGCGGGCTTTGACGACGGAGTTATTTACAGGCTATTAAGAAACGTAGCCTTTGGAAGCGGCTGCACCTTAAAAAACAGCAATAAAAAATATTCGTTCGTTTATATAAGCGATATTCTAAACGCAATGTTTTATGCCTGCGCCCGTCTGAAAAGAAATACGGTGTATAATGTTGTCGGCAAGGACTCAACGGTGACCGTCGGCACGCTTTCGGCAATTTTGACCGATATTTTCCCGGAAAAGGCGAAGATACGTCTTATCTCCGGCGCAGAGGATAGAATAGGCGGAGCGGCAATGAGCGGCAAAAAGCTTGCCGACAGCGGCTGTAAGCCTTTGATAACCCTTGATATGGCGTTGCAGCTTGCGGTGTGCAGCCTTATCGGCGATCTCGATTATTTCACGTTCGAGGACTGCCGAGGTAAAAAACTGACCGCCGTGCATAAAGTCCTTCTCCTTTCGCTTTTGGAGCTTGACCGCGTTTGCAGAAAGAATAAGATAAGATACTTCCTAACGGGCGAGCTTTTGCTCGGCGCAGTGACAAATAAGGGCTTTTTGCCATGGAGCACTAAGTCTGCCGTTATGCTTCAGCGTGATGATTACAACAGATTTATCGAGGCCGCGGACGAGCTTCCGAAAAATATGCGCCTTGAATCATCGGATGTTGACGCGCTGTCCGGCGTTGCCTTCGCAAGAATTTATATTGACGGTATATCGACGGGAAACGGCGCTCAAGACGGCGTTTTTCTCGATGTTATATCGCAGGAGAAAACCTCAAACAGAAAAAACGCAAGATGGCTCCATGTGAACCTTTTAAGGTATTTTCGCAGGCGATATGCCGTCTTAAAATCAAGAGCCGGAAAGACGCGCAATCCATTCAGGCGGCTTTATCTGAGGATAGCAGCGTCGGAGAGGCGCAGGCTCATCCATAAATATGAAAACAGGGACGACGCAAGATTTCTGTGCGACGGGCTTGACAAAAACACAAGGCTCGGATATTTTCCGAGAAAGTGGCTTAAAAGCGCTGTTTATTGGGATTTTGAGGGCTACAGGTTTCCAATCCCGAAGGAATATGACAGATACCTTAAATTCCTGTACGGCAATGATTACGCCGACGCTGTTCCTGCCGTCCAGAGAATGATTATGACAGCTACGACCTCGGTAAATATATGAAAATAAGCTTGCCGGAGCATCCGTATCATAGCATTTCCGTTTCGCATCCCGTCGAGGACAGCCTTGACCTGCCAAAGATTTATCCGAGCCGCAGCGACGCAGGCCTTGCGTTTAAATTCAATTCGCCTAAGCCCGAAGAAAGCGTATATAAAAATGACGCGGCGGAGAAAGCGGAGGCTTCAAAAGACGGTGCGGCTTCCGAGGAAAAAACGGGAAATAACGTAAGCAAAGACGGGAAATCCTTGCAATCTCAGGGTAAAACAAAGCCCGAAAAGCAGGACGACAGCTCAAAGCCTAAGCCTGATACGGAAATCGGCGCGACAATTGAATTTTCTCTCGGTGAAACGACCGACATTTCAAAGTTTTCCGACAGCGAAGAGCTGAAAAAGATTGCAGATACAAGGGAGTTTGAGCTTCCCTTAAAATAAAATACAGTCAAGCCCTATAATCGCTCAGCTATAGCGGCGCCTTCGTTGATATAACGCTTGAAAATTATGTCGTCAAAAACACGAAGCAACGTGATTTTGGCGATATTATTTTAAAAATTGCTCCTTTGTGTCCAAAATATAAATTATTAATTTGTGTAAAACCTACAAATTAAACGCCTTTTTTTCTCATAAAAGAACAGATAATAATTCTAATAAAGAAAATAATTTTAATATAAAAATGTTAAAATTAAATAAAATATGAATATAAGAATAATTTTTTTAGCAATATTTAATTATTTGGAGACAAAAATGCAAAAAAAAGCTTTGGCAGTTGGAGCGCTCGCTATGATACTTGCTTTTTCGCCCGTTGCGTCGGCGGTAAATAATGATGCAGAATTAAATTTTAATAAAACATATGAGCAGCTTGACAAGCTCGCTTACAGCGGCGACGACCTCGGCGCGGTTTACACAAAAGAAAGCACAAGCTTTAAGGTGTGGGCGCCAACGGCGGAAAGGGTTAAGCTCAAGCTGTATTCAACCGGCAGCGACAAGGAGGACGGCGCAAAGCTTGTTGCGGAAAGCGATATGGATTATGACGCGGCAAGCGGAGTTTGGTCTTCAACAGCCAAGGGCAATCTTGCCGGAACTTATTATACATATGAAGTAACGGCAGACGGAAAAACGCGTGAAACAAACGATGTTTACGCAAAAGCGGCAGGAGTAAACGGAGAGCGTTCAATGGTGTGCGATTTGTCGCTTTCAAATCCCGACGGCTGGGAGAAGGACAGCTTTAAAAGGGTAAATAAGCAGACGGAGGCTATTGTTTGGGAGGTTCACGTTAAGGATTTTTCCGCAAGCGAAAGCTCCGGCGTGAGTGAAAAGAACAGGGGAAAATACCTTGCCTTCACAGAAACGGGAACAACGCTTAACGGCGAGGGTAAAATAAAAACCTGCGTTGACTATTTAAAGGATATGGGCATAAATTATGTTCAGATAAACCCGTTTTACGATTACGGCTCTGTTGACGAAAGCGGCGATGACAGCCAGTTTAACTGGGGCTATGACCCGATAAATTACAATGTTCCCGAGGGTTCTTATTCTTCTGACCCTTACGACGGAAACGTGAGAATAAAAGAAGCTAAGGAAATGATCGCAGCTCTGCACAGGGCAGGCATAGGCGTTATAATGGACGTTGTTTACAACCATGTATTTGACGCCGAGAAAAGCTGCTTTGACAAAACTGTTCCCGGCTATTATTTCAGACATGACGACAGCGGCAATCTGTCAAACGGCTCAGGCTGCGGCAACGACACCGCGTCCGAGCGCGCTATGTACCGCAAATATATGGTCGATTCAGTAAAATACTGGGCGCAGGAATATCATATCGACGGCTTCCGCTTTGATCTTATGGGTCTGCATGATACAAAAACGATGAACGATATACGCAGCGCCCTTGATTCCCTTGAGGACGGCAAGAAAATAATTATGTACGGCGAGGCGTGGAATATGTCCACCTCAACGGACTCAGAGCTTGCAAATCAAGGCAATATGTATAGTCTTAATACACGCATCGGAGCCTTTAACGACGGCATCAGAGACGCTGTAAAGGGCAGCAACTTCAATGCCACCGAGGGCGGATTTGTTCAGGGCGTCGGCTCAAGAGTCGCCGTGAAAAACGGCACCGCGGCGGCTACGATGGATTGGTCGCCTCAGCCGAGCCAGACGGTAAGCTACAGCTCCTGCCACGACAATATGACGCTGTATGACAAGCTCGTTGCTTCTGTTTTGGGCGAGGACGCGGATTACAGGGCAAGGGACGAAAAGCTTGTTGATATGAACAAAATGGCGGCAGTGTCTGTTTTAACGGCACAGGGAATTTCCTTTATGCTTGCCGGCGAAGAAATGGCGCGTTCAAAGGACGGCGACCATAATTCATATAAATCGAGCGTTGAGGAAAATCAGATTGATTGGAATAACCTTGTTAAATATTCCGACCTTGTAAAATATTATAAAGGGCTTATTGATATAAGAAAATCGTATTCTCCGTTTATGTGCGACGATATGGCGGCCATAGATAATATGACCTTCTATAAGGAAACCGGAAAGCTCGTTTACGGCTTTATGTATGAAAACCCGAATAATGACAAGCAGTGGGATAAGCTTGTGTGTATTATGAACAGCGATAAAGAAAGCGCCGAGGTCAAGCTTGAGGGTGAAAACCTGCCTGATGATTGGGTTGTAATTCTCAACCGTGACAGCGCGGGTGTAGACAAAATTTCCGAGTTCAGCGGTGACGTAATATCTGTTCAGCCCGGCGAATCGCTTATAATGGTTGACAAGCAAAGCTTTGAAAAAAGCGGAATAAAGGCAAAGGAAACAAGCATTGATTCGCTTGATGACGCCGCCGGAGCGGAAAATGGCAAAGCAGACGAAGCACCGGACGACGGGGATGAGCAATCTTCATCAGGCGTTCTGCCGTATATAATGGGCGGACTTGGAATTGCCGTTGTAGGCGCGGGAATTTTCTACCTTGTAAGAAGATGGCTTAAAAACAGGGATTAAATCAGGTAATTGGTTTGCATATCAAAATGCGGAAAATTATAAATATTATTTTATATAATATAAAAGGAGGATTTTTATGAAGTTCAAAAAAACGATCGCCGTTATCCTTTCCATAATGATTATGGCAACGGTAATTGCGGTCCCGACATCTGTTTCTGCCGCAAACAGTTATGTTGATCAAGCGGCAGAACTCGACAAAACGGCGTATGACGGAAATGACCTTGGCGCCAGCTACACAGCTCAGGCGACTACCTTTAAGGTATGGGCTCCAACCGCTACAAAAGTAACTCTTATCAGATACAATAAGGGTTCGGCGGCTGAGTCTGAAAAGGCAGGCGTTCCGGATGAGATCGGTCAGACCGAAATGACAAAGGACGCTGCAACAGGCGTTTGGTCGGTTACCGTCAACGGCGACATCAAGAATACCTATTACACCTACAATGTATCCTGCCCCGGCTCCACGGCTGAAACAGGCGATATTTACGCAAAGGCAGCAGGTGTAAACGGAGACAGAAGCATGGTAGTTGACCTTTCTGAAACAGACCCTGAAGGCTGGGATCAGGACAACTATGTGCTTGTTCCTAACCAGACAGACGCAAACGTATGGGAGATACATGTAAAGGATTTCTCATATGACAAGAGCTCAGGCGTAAGCCCGGAGCACAGGGGAAAATACCTTGCATTCACCGAAACCGGAACAACTCTTAACGGCGAGGGCAAGATCTCCACAGGTGTTGATTACCTCAAAGAGATGGGCATAAAATATGTTCACATCAACCCGTTTTACGACTACGGCTCTGTTGAAGAAACAGGTGACGATACTCAGTTTAACTGGGGCTATGACCCGAAAAACTACAATGTACCTGAGGGCTCATATTCAACAGACCCGTATAACGGAAGCGTTAGAATCAACGAAGTAAAGCAAATGGTTATGGCTCTGCATAAGGCAGGCATCGGCGTTATTATGGACGTTGTTTATAACCATACATACACAGGCGAGGATTCGTTCTTTAACAAGACCGTTCCTAACTACTATTACAGAATACACGGCGACGGCGTTTGGGCTAATCAGTCAGGCTGCGGAAACGACACCGCGTCCGACAGAGCTATGTATAGCAAGTACATGGTAGATTCAGTTACGTATTGGTCAAAGGAATACCACATTGACGGCTTCCGCTTTGACCTTATGGGACTTCACGATGTTGTAACCATGAACAAGATTCGTGCAGCTCTCGACGAAATTAACGAGGATATTATAATGTACGGCGAAGGCTGGCAGATGACTGACGGCGACAAGCCTTATTATCCGTATCCTGCAATGGCAAATCAGTCACAGTCGGCTAATATGAGCCCAAGAATTTCTTTCTTCAACGATCAGATAAGAGACGCTATCAAGGGCGGCGTATTTGAAGCAACGGCAACAGGCTATCTCCAAGAGCCTAATATGAGCAATATGACAAGCGTTTTGCTTGGAGCTATGGCAAATGCAAACAAAGGTCTCGGCGGAAACTGGAAGGCTCAGACCCCGGAGCAGACTGTAACATATGACGCTTGCCACGATAACCACACTCTTTATGACAGACTTATTGCGTCTACCTATGGCGAAAACGAAGAGCTTTATTCAACAAGATATGAGGATCTTATCGCGGAGAATAAGATCGCCGCTGCAATAGTTTACACATCACAGGGTATCCCGTTCATCCTTGCAGGTGAAGAATTTGCAAGAACAAAGTACGGCGATCACAACTCATACAAGTCAAGCCCTGAAATCAATAAGCTCGACTGGAACCGCATTGTTGACTATGCAGACCTTGTTTCTTACTACAAGGGAATGATCCAGCTGAGAGAGGCATACGCGCCGTTCAGAGATGCAACAGGTAAGGTAGCAAATGAAATGGTTTCCTACTGCAACCCGAGAAAAACCCCGACCGGTATCGTAGCATATACTATCAACGATTCAACCGCTGTTTGGAAGAATGTTGCCGTTATCTTCAATACCTCTGACGCAGAGCAGAAGATAACTCTTACAGGCAGCAATCTGCCGCAGGATTGGGTAATCCTCGTAAACGGCGAGCAGGCAGGCGTAAACAGCCTTGGTGAGATAAACACAGGCGCTGAAATAACAATACCTGCAAAATCCTCGTATGTTCTCGCTGACAAGGAAAGCTATCTTGCTTCCGGTATAAAGAGAGATACAGGAAAGGTTGTTGTAACGCATAAGAACGCAAAGACAGGCGAGATCATCAAGAAGATGACATTGACCGGCGACGTTGGCGATCCGTATGTAACATGTGCTGACGCAACTCTTGCTATTGACTATGATCTTGAAAAGCAGCCTGCAAACGCGGAGGGCAAATACACAGCCGCTACACAGGAAATCGAATATAATTACATTCCTTATTCGCTTCCTGCAAAGAGCCTTTCGGGCGACGGCACAGACGCTACTATGGTTGACGCTATAAAGGTTCAGGAATATGCGTTAAAACTTAGTCAGCTCACAGATGCCCAGCTTAAGATAGCTGACTACAACTATGACGGAGTAGTAAACACATTAGACGCGATTATCGCACAGAAGGTTGCGCTTGGTATAAAGGTAAACGGCATTGGAACCGTTACCGTAAGATGTGTTGACATCAACACAGGCAAGGATATAGCAAAGGCTATAACTACAAGGGGCCGCGCAGGTTCGACTTACAATACAAGCGCAAGAGAAGCAATAAATCTATATTCACTTAATAAAGATCAGCTTCCTGAGAACGCAACGGGTATATATTCAACAGGCGCAAAAGAGGTTGTCTATAAGTATGACCTCCATGCTATTGTAAGAATGGTACACGTTAAGCTGCTTGACGGTCAGACATGGATTCCTAACCTCTATACTTGGACATCGGATTCGGGCGACTTTAACGGAGCATGGCCAGGTGAAGCAATGACCGACGAGGACGGCGACGGCTGGTATGATGTTCAGGTTAATACGGCAACCGGTAAGTTCAACTGGATCATTAACGACGGCGGTTCAGACCAGACAGCCGATATGACGGATTACGATTCAGACCTTTGGATTGTAATGAAGACACCAAAGCCGACAAGGGTTGTAACCGATCTTGAGGTTTATACAAGCAAGCCATAAAGCACGGTGATTTATTAATTAAACAGAATTACCTGATATAAGGGGCGTGCCTCTGCTGATGCAGAGGCACGCCTCACTTGTTAAGAAATCCTTTTTTACATATGTCGTCCTTGAACCGCAGTCGGCGCCGCTGCGCGGCGGGACTGCTGCTTAAGGTTTTATTTTTTTGCAGGAGAAGCTCCGCTTCTCCTGCACCTCATCATTCTCGAACAAGGAATTTTTCTTAATTAAGCTTTTATGCCCGTAAAGCTACTTTTAAATAAATAACTTTTAACGAGTAAGTGGGGGCTTACGGGGGAGCGTCAGCTCCCCCGTTTAAAATCCAACTTAAAAGTAGCAGGCTTTGCCGGCGCAAGTCGGTAAAGCTGCGGTCATAGAAATATAAAACAAAGCTTTTTTGCTTTGAAAAATAAGATTTATAATTCCACTTCGCCCTCGTGCCGGGCAGGCACTTTCTTTCCCTCG
>CANQEU010000012.1 GCA_947595635.1 uncultured Clostridia bacterium | reverse complement strand
TGGAGGTATATAATGATTTTGGCTAAAAGAAAAAAGACGATTATATTTTTATCGGCTGTTTTAACCTTGATGTCTTTTGCACTTTCGTCCTGCAAGGACGGTGAATTAAACGAAAAGCAGGAGCAGTCGTCGTTGCCGTCTTATTATGACGAGGAAGTTAATACAGAAAATAATCAGTCCGAGGCTTTGAGCGCTGACGATATGCTTAAAAGTCAGGCTTTGCAGGCGGCTGTTGAAGATTATATGACCGATTATGATTTTTCGGGGGCGATAGTAATTACCGTAGGAGGAAAAACGCTCTGCGAATATGCGTGCGGCTTTGCGGACAAATCAAACGCAACGCCGAACACGGTTGACACAAAGATTGAGCTTGGCTCAATAACAAAGCAATTTACGGCAGCCGGCATAATGATGCTCCAGGAGCAGGGCAAGCTTTCTGTAGGCGACACGGTTGATACGTATATACCGGAATATGATTTCGGCTCTGAGCTTACGCTGGAAAATCTGCTGAATATGACGTCCGGAATACCCGACTATCTTAACAGTATGATTTATCTTGACGCGGTTGACGAAATTGATATGCTTGAGCCCGTGACCTTCGACGATGTTTTGAGCTTTGCAAATTCAAACGGTCTGTCGTTTGTTCCCGGCTCGCAATATAAATATTCAAACACAAATTATATGATGCTCGGAGAAATAATTGCGAGATTAAGCGGCGTAACATATGAAAAATTCATTGAGGATAATATTCTTACACCGCTCGGAATGACAAATACTACAATGAATATGAACAAGGCGGACGCGGTCGGCTACCTCATAGACGGCAGCGAGGGCGACGGAGCGGACACGACATACTTTGGCGCGGCAGGCGAGATAGCCTCAAGCGCAAGGGATCTTGCGAAATGGCTTAATGGCTTTACCAATTTAAAAGTTGTAAATCAGCAGTCCTTTAACAGTATGCTGAGCGACGGCGGAATGGGCTACGGCTACGGCTGGTTTATATCCGATAACGGATATTACTGGCACACGGGGCAGTCGATGGCGTGCTATACTATGGATCTTATAGATATAGTAAACGACGTTGACGTAATAGTGCTGTCGAATGTGGACGACGAAGCTGTAGGCGACATATGCACGGATTTATATAATGTTGCAATGGACACGGTGGTATATTAAAATGGATATGAGGCTTTCGGTTATAATTCCTGCGGCAGGCAGCTCAAGCAGAATGAACTCGGCGGTAAGCAAGCAGCTTTTAAAGATAAACGGAATACAGGTGCTTGCTCATACAATGACGGCGTTTGAAGGACTAAGCATTGTTTCCGAGATAATAATAGTATGCCGCGACGAGGAAAAAGCCGCGTTTTCGCAATTAGCAGAGCAATACGGCATAACAAAGCTTAAATGCTTTGTATCCGGCGGAGCAACCCGTCAGCAGTCGGTTTTCAATGCTGTAAGGGCTGTGTCGGACGATTGCAATTACATAGCGGTACACGACGGGGCAAGACCTCTTGTAAGCGAGGCGCTTATAACAAAAACAGCCGAATGCGCCGAAAAATACGGTGCGGCGGCGCCTGGCACAGCGGTAAAGGATACTATAAAGCTGCTTGACGGCAGCGGTTTTATAGCTGAAACGCCAAACCGAGAAAGGCTTGTTTCAATACAAACGCCGCAGATTTTTTTAAAGGATAAATACATAAACGCCATGAACAAGGCGATTGAAAGCGGCTGTGAATACACCGACGACTGCGCCTTGCTTGAGGCGGTAGGAGAGACAGTGTATGTGTCAAAGGGAAGCTATGCGAATATAAAGATAACAACGCCGGAGGATATTTTAATAGCGGAAATATTAATGGAGGCTAAGGAATGAGAATAGGGCATGGATATGACGTTCACAGGCTTGTCAAGGACAGAGATTTGATTTTAGGCGGCGTAAAAATACCGTATGAGCTTGGTCTGCTTGGGCATTCCGATGCGGACGTGCTGCTGCACGCCGTAAGCGACGCGCTTTTGGGGGCCGCGTCGCTTGGAGATATAGGCAGGCATTTTCCGGATTCCGACCCTGAATATAAGGGTGCGGACAGTATGGTGCTTCTTGCGCAGGTGGTTAAGCTTTTGGACGAAAAGGGATATACTGTTAATAACGTAGACTGTACGGTAATAGCGCAGAAGCCAAAGCTTGCGGAATATATAGAGCAAATGAAAAATAACATAGCCGGAGTATTAAAAATTGACGCGGACTGTGTGAACGTTAAGGCGACAACGGAGGAGGGTCTGGGATTTACGGGCGAACTTCAGGGCATTGCGGCTCACAGTGTATGCACGATAAAATCGGTTAAAAAATAATTCGCCTGACGTTGGTTCGACGCTTTGGTGGATGGTCAACAGAACAGACCGAAAATGATAAAATTCGATTGACATACTATTTTATATGTGATAAAATCTTTTGACGCTGGAGGCGATAAAATGGCAAAGGAAAATTTAAAAACGATAGCGCAGAACAAAAAGGCGCACCATGATTACTTTGTCATAGAGAGCCTTGAGGCGGGAATAGAGCTTTGCGGCACCGAGGTTAAATCACTGCGGGCAGGCAGAGTGAACTTAAAAGACAGTTGGTGCAGCATAGACGGAGGCGAAATATTCGTCAACGGAATGCACATAAGTCCATACGAGCAGGGCAATATATTTAACAGAGACCCGGTAAGGGCTCGAAGGCTTCTTCTGCACAAGAGGGAGATAATGCGGCTTTACGGATTTGTAAAGCAGGGCGGATATACCCTAATACCGATATCGCTGTATTTCAAGTCCTCAAGGGTAAAGCTGCAGCTTGGACTTTGCAAGGGCAAAAAGCTATATGACAAGCGCGCGGACATAGCAAAGAAGGACGCAAAAAGGACGATGGAACGTGCGCTGAAGGAGCAGAACAGATAAAGGAAAGCTCTTTAAGGTTTCGCCGCAGTCAAGTATTGAAAGCACGGCGATAGTCTTTAAAAGAAAAAATATAAGGGGATGTAAAGGTTTCGACGGGGATTGTAAGTCTTAGTAAGCGAGTAGCGGTGCGGAGCCGCTTAAAAATCCGCAATTTAAATAATAAACGACAACAATACAGTTGCTCAAGCTGCTTGATTAAGCAGCCGTCCTGTCTGAAATTACCGCAGTTCGGATAAGGGCGTTGACAAGCGGTGAACGTGAACTGAAAATAGCCTTGTATTCAGTCATGATTTAAAGGGCTACCGAATTTTTTAGCCGGCTGACGGGCGAAAATTTTTGGGAATTAAAAGCGTCGGCTACACTCGTAGAAAGCTCTGATAAGCGATTTTCGGACAGGGGTTCGATTCCCCTCATCTCCACCACGTCGCGGCAAGCCCTTGTGGCTTGCCGCAATTTTTATGCAAAAATCGCGGCGCTTCCTTCCGCTGTAAGCGAATAATTTACGCGCTTTTACACGTTTTATACACGTTTTTTGCTTTATATTATCTAAAATCTTAATTGCCTCTTTTAAGAATTTTTTTAATTTAAATTAGCTCCGTGAATCTTATTTACGGGCATAAAAGCTTAATCAAGCAAATTCCTTTGTGCGGGAATGATGAGGTGCAGGAGAAGCGAAGCTTCTCCTGCAAAAAATAAAATCTTAAGCAGCAGTCCCGCTGCACAGCAGCGCCGACTGCGGTTCAAGGAGTATATAGTAAAAAATTGCTTTTAACCGCAGCGTTATCGACTTGTGCCGATAACGCTGCTACTTTTAAGTTAGAGTTTAAACGGGGGAGCTGACGCTCCCCCGTAAGCCCCCACCTGCTTGCTCAAAAAATTTTATATTAAAAACAATTTTATTTTACTCCCCGCAGGCGCTTGAATGCTATGCAATAGCTAAATCCGTATTGCAAACCGGCGATAAAAACCTTATTATTATAATCGGATAATCAAAAGCGCACTAAAAAAAGCCCGTTTTTATCGGGCTTTTTTTAGTATTCTTGACGCACGGCTCAATTCGATTTACGCAAAGGTAAATTATCGGTTTTTTCGTTTTTAGAAGCGGCGTACTCCTTAAAACAGAAAATAAGAAAAGCAAGCCAATCGTTGGATTATTATAATCGAGACGGTTGGCAGTTTAATTTTAAGTCAATGGAGGGATTTGCGTTACCAATCGCCGTGTGCCTATATAGAATTAACAGAAAGAAGATGGCTAAAGCATAATCAATAAAGGAGTTTAGGGGATAATAATATATTTTTAGACGCGAAAAGCAGGGCTTTAAATAGGCAAGACAAAAGCATTAGCCCTATTTAAATAAATATTTCGTGAAATTCATAATTTCACGAAGCGTTTGCTCACACGCCGAGGAAGAAATTCAACGGCAAAGAGGACGGAATATCGTTCTTTGTGAACTTTTTATCCCAAGGAGGCTTAGGAAATGAGAAAGGAAGTATTATGTAAATTTTTAACATCAAAGGCAAAAGCTATAAGAGCAGGGATGAAATCCTGCTCTAAATCTGCTTTGGCTGTAACGCTGTCGTTTTTGACCGCTTTTTCCGCCGTCACCATAAACGGCTTCAGCGCGCACGCGGACGCCGCGGATCCTGTGACAAATAATGTCGAAAGTCAGACCAAGTATAACAGCGTGTCTGATTTCTCGGATGCGCGCTGGCTCAACATTCAGAAGGCTGTGTTTAAGGATATCGACCCCGACGATAAAGCCACCGTGCCGCTTGATCCTAGTGAGCTTATGGATAAAGAGGTAATTCCCGGCAATCCTTACTTCAACTGGACGGACACATCCTCGCTGGGAATTACGTCTGACGAAATTTACGACGACACGCACCCTGAAGGCGTCGAAGGTCCCCATGAGATCGTCACCTATACCTTCCATGACGCGGATAACAATCGCGATGCAACGGTTCTATGTGTAAAATATGATGTCAGCAACGCAAATCAGCTCAGATATGCCTTGCGAATGCCAAAAACATCAGATGGTGTGTACTATGATTCTATAATTAATATTACAGCAGATATTGATCTTGGCGGCAATAGAGGCAAAATATGGGATCCTGTTCAACCTAACGATTTTGATTGGCACAATAAACAGTTGCCGTTTTGTTATATAGAGGGCAACGGCCACACGATTTATAACATGAAAATTGCGAGTGACGGCGATCCTACGAATACCGGAGAATATGGCAGCGGTTTGTTTGCAATGGCGCCGCCATACCTCATCGTGAAAAACCTCGGCTTCAAATCCTCCATGATTTTAAATAGTATTAATGCTAGTAATACGGATATTAATCCTGGTGTTAAAAATGGTTATCTTTACAGTGAGCAGTGCGGCCTTGTGGCTGCCAATTTAGAGGGAAGAAGTTATTTATATAATGTCAATTCGGATGTTTCGTTTTTTAACCTCCGTAACGATAACGTGTCGGGTGCGGGCGGCCTTATCGGCAGAAAACAGGTAAATTATTACCTTGATAATAGTCATAAATGGATGCCATCAGGTGATTTGTTTATAAAGAATTGCTCGGTGGAAAAATGTTATATGTATGGCGGCGATCACCTCGGCGGCTTTACGTCGTATATTGCCAGCGAAGTCGAGGATCCGGAAAGTGATACGGGCGAAGGCAAAACTCAATATGACACGCCGTTCCCCACATCGCCGGAATATCATATTGCGCAGTATTTCTATGACAATGATCAACCCGATGGAAGATCTGAATACCCGACTATGATTGAAAATTGTCGCTCGACCGACGGCATTATATTTTCATACGGTCATGACTCCGGCGCGTTTATCTCCTGCGGGGACAATATGATAGTCAGAAACAGCTTTTCTAACAACGACATATATGCAAAAGACAACACCGGCGGCTTCATCGGCAGGGTTCAGGCACATAAGCCGGATGGAGGTGCTACAATGAATTACAGTACCAAGACGGGCGGAGTATTAACCGACTATAATGACAAACAGAATATTGCGGGATATTTTGAAAATTGCTATTCGTCGGGAATAGTTGAGGGTGAAGTAGCCATGGGCGGCTTCATCGGCCTGGACAATTCGAGCCGCGACGAAGGTCATACGGAAGAGGAGAGAGATTGTGGGAGTAGTTGTAAGAACACCTCGGATCAGCACGGTATGTCCGCGGTGGTTTATAAAAACTGCTACTCAACGTCAATGGTCGGCATGGATTACGCGGGCAAATACTGCGGCGGCTTTATTGGACTTTGCGACAATTACAGCATGGGCTATGACGTCAATGATATTGGTAGTGATACCCCTGTCGGCGCCTGTGTTAAAGTCAACGGTAAGGATGAATACGGCTACGGCTCGTTTTTCATAAATTGCTACGCTGCCGGCGAGGTTGGAAACGTTTTAACAATAACCGACAAGACCGAAGCGCTGAAGCAAGAGGATAAGTTTTTTAATGATAATAACGTGAATCACGCGGCACTGAATGACTCTGGAAGGCTCAATTATTATCCCACAGGCGGCTTTGCCGGTGCGGTTGGGCTTGATGTAGCTGATAATACGGCACGCGGCAAAAGAACTGCTGAAAAAAATTTTTCACCATATTCAAAATCATACGGCAACTTTTATAATTGCTACTACGATATGCAGACTACCGCAATGCGCGAGATGGCTGTCGGCTTAGCTTCGGCTGATGTTAACGAATATAAGAACGGAACTGAGAATACTCAAAAGGCGTCTGTGGCATTTGGAGCTAATCCGGAGAAAGCATTTAACCTTAAAGGCGTTACGGGGCTTTATACTCAGTCCACTACCGACGAGGACAACAAAAAGCTCGGCCTCACGGATTTTACCAATGAGAATGATGACAAGTGGACTACCGACGTCTGGAATTATGAGGAGGAGTATTATCCCCAGCTTCAGTGCTATATGGCGTCCGACCTTAAGCATTCTTACCTGAATGAAACAACGCAGGTGGATATTACCAAGGAAGTTCAGGATTCCCCGTTCTTTATAAAGGATTCAGAACATAAAGAATTATCAGAATTAACCCCCGAGTCTGATGGCAGCTACACTTATCCCTCAAACTACTCAAAGCCCGTTATGTCGCTTGCAAACACCACGGATTCAGACGGCAATGTGACGTTTAATAAAGATAATGTCTATGCGGCGCAGATGGCTCCCGTGCTGTGGGCGTACCGCAGCTCCCAGGCGTCAACCTCAACCGTAATGCTCGACAACTGGGAATATATAATGGACGTAAAAACCGGTCAAACCGCCGACGACTCAAGCTCGTGGACAGCCGATTTTGCCAACAGAATGACAAAGTATTATGTCCTTTATAACGATGAAACAGATGCTTCCGCTGATTTGGAAACTAAGTATAACGGCATAATTGTTGCTCAGGCGAAATATTTTAACTCCAAAGGCGAAGTGATAAGCGAGGACAACAGAAACCACCACTTCTCTGAGGCTGCCAAGGTGGGGCTGTTTGCGAGCGATAAGCTGCAAAGCACCGATATTAACGACGCCTTTGCCGTGTACGACGCCAATGAAAAGATATGGACGAGTGGCGGCAGGAAATATGAGAGCGAGTTCGATATTCCCAAGCTAAAGGGCGCTATAGCGGAGTGGCGAAAGGTATTTACCAACGTCGATCCGGGTAATTATGAGTTTAAAATAAAAGAGGGCGTCAATTCCTCGGAGTCAAACACCTACGGAAAAGGACAGTATAACGACACCGTGAGAATTAACCTTGAGGTTGCAAGCAGCAATGAAAAGTATATGATAAAATTCCACTACGGCGAGCTGCGCTCAAACGATTTCTATGTTAAGTGCGTCACTTATCCGGATGCAAACGCGTCTGAGCCGACAGGAGAGCAAAAGACTCTTGCCGAGGGAAGGCAGATAACGTACACACCTCGTGACGACAGCAACGCCCTGTATGTGCGCGGCGATATGAACGGCTGGAACGCTGATAAAGAATATCAGCTTCAATATAGCAGCGACAAAGATTACACACTCACCGTTGAGCTTGAGCCCAACCAAACCGACGACGGCGATATAATCCCATATACATTTAAGGTCGCTGACGACTCTTGGGGCGTAGACAATTACGGCGTAGGCGGAGAGGTAAACGGCTCAAATATGAGCTTCACTCTGACAGATAAAGCCAAAGTCACATTTACCTTTACCGATGACGACAAGCACCTGACCAAGGTCACGGCAGACCCGCCGGAGGCGCTTACGGACGTCGTTACCGAGGAGAAGAAGATAGACTTCAAGGGTATCTCCGTCATTGCGCCTCAGGCTATAACAGGCTTTAACTGGCTTGAGGACGGCAAGGAGTTAGAAGCGGCGCAGGCAGGAGAAATGACCGACCCTGACGGCGACAATTGGTTTGAAAAGACCTTTGCCGTAAATAAGGATAACTTTAACAAATCATACGGCTATAAGGTTATAATAGACGCGGTTGACGCCGGGTTAAATAAGTATTTCTATCTGCCATCGCCGGCTGATAATGTGGATAGTCAAGAGGTTACCTTCCACTATAACTCAAAAACGCAGGAAACCTATGTTACAACAAATTATTTCAAAGAGAAAGATCAGATTACACAGCACGCGGTTTCTGATAATTACTATGTCGCAGGCTCTTCTAATCTGACCGGATTCGATTATCTTTACTATCCGGGTGAGAATGAATATCTTAAGCCGAAAGATTTGGAAAAGCTCGAAATGGTCAGAGACGAGTCTATGACTGAAACAGAAACGAATAAATATTTTATAAAGACGTTTGAAAACTTGAAGCCGGGCTCGTATTCCTTTAAGATAGCCTCCGGCGGAACATGGGATTCAATCTCCTTCGGCGACAACAGGGACCCGAATAAAAACTATGAGTTCACCCTGTCTAAGGAAGCCAAAGTCAGCATTAAATTCGACGAGGCGGAAGGCATAATTACGGTTGTAACTGACCCCGAAGACGCAATCTCCAGAAAGGAATATGTTGTAACGGGCACAGAAAACCTCATGAACCTTGAGTGGAACAAGGATGAGCCCGTTATGAAATACGACCAGGTTAAAAGCCGCTATTATCACGTTATTGAAAACGTGCAGCCGGGCAATAACTACGCCTTTAAGGTAATAGAAAAGGGCATAGATTCCGGCAATAACATAGTGTTCAGAGTAAACGGCGATTCAGCGGTCAATATCCGCGTCGAATATGACGACGTGACAGGCGAAACCACATATTACGCTCTTGACGGCGACGGTAATGATATAAGCAAAAACGAAACCGATGACTCATATGAGCACCTCGACGGCAAGACGAGAAATGCGACCGTTATCGACGACGTTAAAATTGACTTCTGGTCTGTGCTCGGCGATACCGACTTCACGGGTTATAACTGGGGCTCCGATGAGGGCACCGAGGAGCTCGCCGCCCAGGAGGGCAAGATGACGAGCTTTAAGGACGCCACCACACAAATTGATAAGGATACGATATTAGCGGACGACGAGAGAAACCAAGCGTCAGACGAGATATTTTTCTGGAAAACGAAAGATCCGTTTAATGCCTCACTCGATGAGATGGCAATTAACACGGAAAAGGTATTTGCCTTTAAGGTCGCCGCTAACGGAGACTGGGACACCGGCATCAGCTACGGCGACGGCGGACTGAACGGTCAGAATATGACCTTGAATATTAAAAAGACCGCTAACATCGCAAGCGGAAATGTAATGGTTTACTTGAACCTGACAGACGGCTTTATGAGCTGCATACCGAATCTTAAGGGCGCGGAGGTAGTAGAGCAGGACGCTGCAAGGTTTGAATGGGTAATTTACGGCGACTCAGACCTGACCTTCGCCTCGGCGAAGGTGCCCGGAATCGGCGTTTATGACACGGTGCGCGACATAACAGGCGAATTCACCTTTACATCAGGCGAGGCGAAAAATCAGCGCGGCGTGACATGGTATGTAAACGATGAGATGAATGAAGAATACGAATTTGACAAAAATGTAGACTTCAGTCTCAATCATACGGTTGACGGAAAGCTCACGGAAACAACATATACGCCGGAGATCATCTCACTGTTGGTAAAGGCTCAGCCTGCCAAGGATACGGCGGGCTCCGCAGACCCTCTCAAGGAGGATGATTATGTCGCAAAATACAGCGTGAATGACTTTGCCCCCGGTAAGCAGTGGCTGACAATAAACGCGTTTGGCTATGGCTATTTTGATAAGCTGCGGGCTTGGAAGGTGCAGCAGATAAGATACACTGCCTATAAAGACGCGTATGAGAGCTACGTTCAGCTTCGGAGAGAGTATGTAAACGCGCTTTCAGGCTTTGTTATTCCGGATGATATTCCTGACTACCAAGGTCAGAAGATAGACGATGAAAATATCTATGCCTATGTTAAATATCTCTCCAATCAGCCGGAGGACAGCTACGAATATGAAACCTATAAGTCCATGAAGGAGCACTTTGGCGAAGGCCCCGATGACGATCTTTTGACCAGATACGACGCGGCGAAAGCAGCTCTTGCAGCTTTGACGGCGGAGCTTCAAAAGGATCCCTCTATTACGGGTATCCCGACCGATGATAAGCTCTACAAGCCCGGCGCAAGCGAATATCCGTTCCCTGCGGACTCACCGGAAACGACTGGCGAGAGCATAGTCGGCGCAAGACAAATAAGGCTTATTCCATCAGCCTATATCGAGGCAGGCGTGGACGCGACGGTCAATGTTATCGAGTCAAATGATACCTCCGTAAACGAGGAGCAGCAGCGCGCGGAAAACGCGGTTAGAATACGCAGCGAAAGCGACGATATTGTTGCTGTTGAAAGCTCGGAGTTTGCTGATGTATCAGACGTCTATTTCCCATACTATAATTTCGCGCAGACGGCAGGATACCTTGTGACCGACCGCATAGGCCTCGGAATTTACAAAAACTACAAAAATTTAGACAAGGACGGAGTCTACGAAAGTCCCTCCCCTAAGTATCAGACCTATGACGCTGCAGAGATTAGGGACGATCTGGACTTTACACAAAGAGTAGCCGGTAAGTATTTTGCCATGAGCTCGGTTTATAATCAGGCAGAATCTTATACCGATGCGGATGATCCCGGATTAAAACCCGACGCGCTTGTCAACCAAAGCCTTATAGGAGATACATATACTGCGGATACCTCAGCCGAAACCGGCGTGGCAAAAACGATAGTTAAGATATTTAAAGAGGAAAAGGACGCAAGCGGGCAAAATGTTTATAGAAAAATCGGTATGAACGCCGACCCGACGGCAACGGACGAATACGCCCTAAACTACAAAAAATGGTCGGGTCAGAGCAAATTCACAAGCAACGACGCGGGAGTTTATTCTGTAAGATTCCTGTGGATGCTCAAGGACGGACGTTATTTGACGGACGAAAAAGAGGTAGTTATAAGGTCGCTTACATCGGGACTGCAAAAAAGCGTTGATTTGCAGTATGTGTCTACCTCCGACAAGGAGATAACATACACGCTCAGCTATGTAAACGACAGAACCACCAACAGCGTAAACATCACTCTCTTTGACGTTCTTCCGTTTGTAGGAGATACGCGCCTCAAGCGCAACGATGACGGCCTTGCCCCTGATTTGAACACGGGTAATCAGAGAACGGGAGGAGAAATAAACGACAACTTCAAGCTTAAATCAATAACCTTCCTCGAATTGGGCGGCGCGCAGATATACGGACTTTATTACACCACAGATGATAAAGCCCGAAGTTACCTGACGCAGGACGACGGTACAACGGCAAACCCCGCGGCGGCGGATAAGCTACAGCGAAAGGATGGACGTATTACCGATACGGGAATATCATGGACCGATGTTCCCAAAGGCAGATTAGCCACCTACAACAACAAACAAACTTATGATATCAACGCGGAGAACGTAAAGGCAATTGCTCTTACCGGCAAGGGTCTGCCGGTCGGCGAGACAATTACCATACAGTTTACGGTAGAGTGCGATCTTAAAGAAGACGACATTTCAGATGAATTTGTAAATAATTCATTCTATTCCGTAGACGGCGTTGTCGTCGATAAAAGCGGCGAGGAAATAGAAGATCCCTTGGTGCATAAGGCGGATTACAGCAACTCGGTTCTTACCGCGGTAGTAGGACGCGATATTTCCGGCTATGCGTGGCATGATATAAGCGCCGACGGCGTGCTTGATAAGTTTGAGCATCGCCTTGGAAATGTCGAGGTTGCAATATATGAAGACCCTGATAATGATGGCGAATATACAGATTCCGGCATTCCTCATCAAATAACCGATAATATGGGATTTTATATCTTTAAAAATATTCCTTATATTGAAAACTGTCGTATCGTGTTCCTCACACCCGACGGCGGCAAAATTTCGGTAAATGATTGGGAAGGAAAACCGACCGGCGATGAGGTTGAGTTTGATAAGCTTCGCATATCCAAAACCCAGACCCAGTCGAGGTACGACAGTGAGATAGGCTCGTACGGACTTGCAAAACAGGAAGGCGACAGTATCTTTATTGGCAGTGACGTAGTAAAGATACCTAACAATTTCAAGGTATTTACTGATACTGCGGACGAAAGTACTTAAATACGACAAACGAGCATTATTATTACACAAAGAAATACTTGAATGCCGGCTTCCTTTTCGATGGTGAAGAGGCTCCCGAATACTCCGTTGATGTTTTAAAGCTCAACGAAAGCAATGATAAGCTTGAGGGAGTAAAGTTTATGCTTGAGTATAAGGTTACGGAGAGTAACGGCGATTCGTCCGGCTCAAGTGAAAAATGGTATCCTGTATATTATGACGCGGTAAGCGGTGACCGTATAGAAACACAGCGTACTATCGAAGACCTTGAGGAGCTTGGCGACGCCTACAAATATATATTTGAAACGTCAAGCGCAGGTACAATATCGTTTAAGAACCTTTTCGCCGGCAGCTTCAGACTTAGCGAGATAGCTGCGCCTGACGGCTATGTGACAGCCGAGCCGATAGAGTTCACTCTCCCGTACCCCGATAACGCTTTAGGCGACCGCAGCGACGTAACAATAGAAGAAGATCCGGCTTCCAAGCTCATTGACGTTAACGGCGTCGGATATTACAGCAAGATTCAAATTGATGTTGTTAATAGAAAGCCGCCAATGCCCTCACTGCCGTTTACCGGTGGAAGCGGAATAGTTTATATGATAATTTTGGGAGCAATTCTGGCAATCGGAGCAGCGGTGCTGTATTATATGCTCTTTATACGAAAGAAAAAAGAGGAAAAATAAAACTCACTGTTCTTTGCGCCGTTCCGAATATTAAAGGGCGGAGCAGAAAGGCTCAAAAAAATTAAATTTTAAAACAAGCTGATTTCGTATTTTAAGCGGAATCGGCTTTGTTTTATGCTCTTTTGTGCTTGCAGCGCCGCTTTTGGCGCGTATATTAAGCGGCAGCTTCATTTCTGTCTGTTTTTGGGTATATAAAATCCCCTATGATAGTATATTTGATTCTACCATTAAGGGGATTGCTGTCTGAATCGGAGCAGGGCTTGATAAGCCGTATTATTCAATCCTGTGACCGATGGGGGCATATCCTTCGCCGTTGCCGAACTGTGGGAAATGCGCTGCCGTGATTATTAAATATTTATAGGGTTATAGTGTTTGAGTTTTAAGCGAATAGCTGATATATCAATTTTTAAGGCTTTGAAGCGGAGCAGGTATCCTTCCGCCCCTTGAAATGAACTTTGCCGGAGAAGCGGTGTTAAGCTCCATTACCGGGCCGCCGCCAAGAAGGCCGCCAAATTCAAGCCAGTCTCCTGCTTTTTTGCCGATTGCCGGAATAAGCCTTACCGCAGTTGTTTTTGAGTTTACCATCCCTATTGCGGCTTCATCGGCAATTATTGCCGAAAGCACCTCAGGCGCGGTATCGCCGGGAACATTTATCATATCAAGCCCGACGGAGCATACAGCCGTCATTGCTTCAAGCTTTGTAAGCGTAAGGCAACCGCTCTTTGCCGCGGCAATCATACCGGCGTCCTCTGTAACGGGAATAAATGCGCCGGAAAGTCCTCCAACGTGAGACGAAGCCATAACTCCGCCCTTCTTTACAGCGTCGTTCAACAGTGCAAGCGCCGCCGTAGTGCCGTGTGCGCCGCATTGTTCAAGACCCATTTCTTCAAGAATATGGGCTACGCTGTCTCCTACTGCCGGTGTCGGCGCAAGAGAGAGGTCGACTATTCCGAATGGTACGCACAACCGTCTTGACGCCTCCTGAGCTACCAGCTGACCTGTTCTTGTTATCTTAAACGCTGTTTTCTTAATAAGGTTAGCAACCTCTGTAATATCGCAGTCGCCGCATTTTGAAAGAACCGAGCGAACAACGCCTGGCCCTGATACGCCGACATTTATTTCGCAGTCGGGTTCGCCCGTACCATGAAACGCTCCTGCCATAAAAGGATTATCCTCCGGTGCGTTGCAGAACACAACAAGCTTTGCTGCGCCGATACATTCCTTGTCTTTTGTAAGCTCAGCGGTGTCCTTAATGATTTTGCCCATTTTCGCGACGGCGTCCATATTAATGCCCGCCTTTGTGCTTCCTATGTTGACGGAGGAGCAAACGTGCTCGGTTTCCGCCAATGCCTGCGGAATGCTTTGAATAAGGCTGTAATCTCCCTGCGAGAATCCTTTTTGAACAAGGGCCGAATATCCGCCTATAAAATTGACCCCGACCGTCTGCGCCGCTCTTTCAAGCGCATATGCAAACTTTACGGGATTGCTTGACGGGCAGGCGGAGGCGAGCATAGCAATCGGGGTAACCGATATTCTTTTATGAATTATGGGAATGCCGTATTCCTTTGAAATGTCCTCTCCGGTTTTTACAAGGTCCTTTGCATAGCGGCAAATTTTGTTATATATTTTGTCGCACGCCTTATCTATATTTTCATCACAGCATTCAAGCAGTGAGATACCCATTGTGATAGTTCTTACATCAAGGTTTTCGTTGTCTATCATATTAATGGTTTCAAGTATGTCGTGTGTATTTATCATTAATCGAATGCCCCCAAATCAGATTCTGTGCATAGAGTTAAAAATATCCTCGTGCATAATGTGAATTTTCAAGCCCATTTCATCTCCGAGTGCCGAAAGACTGTCCGAAAGCTTGTCAAAGGGGACGTTCGATTTATCTATATCCACAAGCATGATCATTGCAAACATTTCCTGCAAGACCGACTGCGTTACCTCCTGAATATTAACGCCGTATTCGGCGCAAGCCGATGATACCTTTGCAAGGATGCCGACGGTGTCCTTGCCGATCACCGTAATAAAAGCACGCATAAGAAAGCCTCCCGATATATTTTTTAATCGAATAAAACTATTTTCATATATTTTTATATCTCTTATTATCTTATTTTTTGCGCCGACTGTCAATAGAAAGCGGACATTTTGTCAGAGAATGGGCATTTTCAATAAATATAAGCGTTTTAAATTGACAAACACTGAAAAAACTTGAAAAAGTGGATTAGTCAATATATAATTTTCTTAGCTATTTACGGAGGTTAAAAAATGAAACACAAATTTACTGCCGACAGTCACGTCCACAGCAGTAACTCGTTTGACGCAAAAAGCACTGTCGGCGAAATGCTTGATAGGGCGAACGGGCTCGGGCTTGACTTTCTTACGATAACCGACCATTTTGAGGCGGCATTTTATCATGAAGCGAACGGCGAATTTGGGGATCAGACGGTTTTACTGCCGAAATCTATAAGCGACGTTCGTGCGCAGCAGAACAGAAAAGATGTTAAAACTGAGCTTTTATGCGGAATAGAGCTTGGCGAGCCGCTGCATGACTTAAGCTCTGCCGAAGAGGCGCTTGCTCTTACCGAATACGACTTTGTTCTTTGCTCGGTGCATAATCTAAAGGAAATGGGCGACTTTTTCTGGCTTGATTACAGCGAAAAGGAAATTCCGTCGCTTTTGAAAAAATATTTTCTTGAGCTTAGCGAAAGCACGCAGTGGGGGCGTTTTAACAGTCTTGCGCATATATCCTATCCGTTAAGATACATATGCGGCAGGGCGGGAATATCGGTTGACATAAGCGATTATAAAAAGGAAATCGACGAGCTGCTGAAGCTGCTTGCGGAAAAGGAAAAGGCTCTTGAGTTTAACACCTGCCGAAATTCCCTGCTTTCCGCAAAAACGATGTCAGAGTGTAGAGATATATACTTTTTAAAGCGCTTTAAGGAGCTTGGCGGAAAGTATATAACGCTTGGAAGCGACGCGCACAAGGCAGAGGAGCTTGCAATGGGAATAGACGGCGCTATGGATATTCTATTGCAGCTTGGCTACGGCGAGATAACGGTTTTTAAAGGCGGAAAACCGCACCTGCTGCCGATTATTTGACCGTCTGCCGTATAATATCCTTTTATTTGCCCATAATGTTTTTGGGTGAAAAATATGGATACGATTACAGATTTGTATAAAATAATTCCGGCGTCGATCGGCTCGCTGATAGTGTTGTTTTTGCTGACAAAGCTTATCGGCAACAGGCAGATGTCCCAGCTTACGATGTTTGATTATATCAACGGAATAACCATCGGCTCTATAGCGGCGGAAATGGCGACCTCCCTTGAGGGAGATGTTCTTAAGCCTCTTTTGGCAATGCTGATTTACGGCTTTGCCGTGGTGATAATATCTGTTCTTTCCGAAAGATCTAATGCGTTAAGAAGATTTTTCGGCGGAAGGTCGCTTGTTATAATGGACAAGGGCAAGATATACCGCAATAATATGAAAAAGGCAAAGATCGATTTAAGCGAGTTTCTTATTCAGTGCCGTGTAAACGGATATTTTGACCTTGACGAGATTGAAACAGCCGTATTTGAAAGCAACGGCAGAATATCCTTTCTGCCCAAAGCCGGCAGGCGTCCCGTGTGTCCCGATGACTTGAAAATCCCTGTTCAGACGGCGGAATATTTTATCACGCTTATAGCCGACGGCTCGGTTCTGTATAAGAATCTTCACGCTGCCGGCAAGGATGAACAATGGCTGAAAAAGGAGCTTAAGCAGCTTGGCTACAGCAAATTTTCCGATGTATTTTACGCCGCGTCGGACGGTATGAGCGTTATAGCGTATGGGTATGAAAGAGGAGAAAGCAAAAACGATATTTTTCAATAGATTACGGGGTGTTGATATGGTAATAATATCGGTCGATTTAGGCTTGGCAAGAACCGGGCTTGCATATTGCGATAAAACGGAGATGCTCTCGTCGCCGCTTTGCGTCATAGAGGAAAGGGAGCTTGACGCTCTGGCGGAAAAAATAGCGCAAAGGGCTTACGAATATAAGGCGGAGCTTATTGTTGTAGGATTGCCGAAAAATATGGACGGCAGCGAGGGCGAATCGGCGCAGCGTGCAAGAGCGTTTGCGGAGGTTTTATCCGAAAAAACGGGAATAAAGTGTGAAATGCAGGACGAGCGAGGAACCACTATTACGGCGCACAATTATTTGAATGCTACAGACACAAGGGGAAAAAAGAGAAAAAGCGTTATTGACTGCGTTGCCGCGACGATAATACTTGAGGATTATCTTGCTTACAGAAAAAATCATAATACATATTGAGCCGGAGTGGAGATGTCCGGCTTGGCTTGTATATCGTACTTTTACGCGCCCGCCGCAGATGTTCTCCGCCTTAAAAGGCGGAGAACATCTCATCCCAACGGCGCCGCGTCCGCGGCGCCGTTGGGCGTAGGAGCGAAGCTCCGCGCGGCGGGCGCGATTGCGCAGACTCCGTATTGATGCTTTAATCAAAGCCCTGCTCAGTCCATTTATTTTTTTACAAATTTTTAAGTAATCTGCTTGAAAAAAATTCTTGTCGGTGCTATAATAACAACAATGCAAAGGCAACGCATATTAATATGTAGGTTTTTGCTATTTTCATTTCAACGGCGAAATGCGAGGACTTTGCGCCTCGCATTATTCATTTACGGAGGTGTTCATATGGAGGATATGCTCTCAAAAATTGTTGAGATGGACGAAAAGGCGCGCGCTCTTACCGAGGAAGCAGACCGTGAAAAGGCTATGTCCGAGCAGGATATTGCCAAGGCTAAAGAGGCTGTTTACAATCAATACATTGAAAAGGCAAGAAAACGAATCGCCCAAAATGAAATAACGGAGCGCAGAGCCGCCGCCGACAGGCTGAACACGGCAATGCAAAAGCTCAGGGAATCGCGTGAAAGGCTTGAAAAAAACTATAGCGATAATTGCGACAAATGGGTCGATGAAATCGTATCTCAGGTGATAAACTCCTGATTATTAAAAAAGAGTTAAGGCAAATTTGGAAAGGAGCCTGAGAAATGCTACTCACAAAATATGCCGCAAACGCCATAATAGCAAAGGCAAGAGCCATGTATGGCAAGCGGCTTAAAGAGAAGGACTATCAGAGCCTTCTTGCCTGCTCAAGCGTAGGAGAGGTTATGACCTATCTTAAATCCCACACAAGGTACTATTCCGTTTTGAATAATATGAGCGAAAGAGACGTACACAGAGGTCAGCTTGAAGCAGTATTAAGACATCAGCTTTTAAATGAGTTTGCCCTTTTGAGCCATTACGAGATAGCGACCGGCGAGTCCTTTTCACAATATCTGATAAACAAGGCAGAGGTCGAGCAGCTTTCACATTTTCTTATGCTGCTCAGCTCCGGCAATACAGAAAGATTTGTGTTTGATTTTCCGTCATATCTTGAGTCCCACACAAAAATTGACCTTATGGCGCTTTCAAAGGCGACAAATTATGACGAATTTTTGGCTTCGCTTGAAAATTCAAAGTATAAAAAGCTGCTTGCCCCGTTCAGACCCATAAGCGGCACAACGATTGACGTGCCGAAGATTGAGAATACTATGTATGCCGATTTATATAAAAACCTGTTTGAAATAATCGGCAGTCACACAAAGGGCCGCGAAAAAAAAGAGCTCACCGAGATGTTTTCGACCGATATCGACCTTATGAATTTTGTAAGGATATTAAGGCTGCAAAAGTTTTATCACCTTAAGCCTGAGGATATAAAGGCGCAGCTTTTGCCGGGAGGCTCAATAAAGGACAGAATCCTTGATGAAATGTGCGCAACTCAAAACCCAAAGGAGCTTTTTACGGTTGCCGCGCAAACGGGTATAGGAAAACGAATAGCAAAAATGGAATATAATTACGCTGGCGAGATAGACAGGCGGGGAAGGTATAATTACACAAGGCGTAAAATTCATTTTTCTACTATTCCCACAGTTGTTATGATGAGTTATTATGTGCTTGAGCAGACAGAGCTCAACAATATTATTAATATTATCGAGGGAGTAAGATACAAGGTAGACCCCGATACTATTAAAAAACTTTTGATATATCAATAATTTAAGGAGGTATGGTGATGGCTGTTTCTCCAATTAAATCAATTGGTATAATCGGTCTTAAGTCGGAGCTTGAAAAGGTTATAGACATATGCGGCAGCTCAGGTGTTTTCCAGCCTGACGATCCGCTCAACTTTTACTCCGACACAAGAGGCTTTACCGCTGTTACCGACAGAAATCCATATACAGAGCCGCTTTCCGATTTCACCGAAACCCTCGGAGTTGCCGGCATAACGCCAAGGCTCGTTGATGTCAGCGATATGACAGACAGCAGCGAACAGATACTCGACAGGGTCAGGTCTATGGACTCGGAGCTGACAAGGCTTATCGCAGACAAAGCGGAATTAGACCAAAAAATTGACCAATGCAAGAGAAGCATAGAGGAAACCTCGCATTTTCTCGGAATAGGGATGGATTTTGATAAAATCCTTGACTGCAAGTTTGTTAAGGCAAATTTTGGGCGTCTGCCCCGTGAAAGCTATGCAAAGCTTGACAAATACAAAGACAATCCGTATGTTTCTTTTTTCACCTGCACTATGGATGAAACTCACTATTGGGGAGTATATGTTACACCGATTGACAAAAGCGAGAAAATCGACAGGATTTTTTCCGGACTTTATTTTGAACGATGCGACATAAAGGATTATCACGGTACACCGGAGCATACCATTGAGATATTAAACAACAATCTCAGCGTTCTGAAAGAGGACTATGATGTTGCGCAGTCAAAAATGGAAAGCTACAGCAAATACAATAAAAATGATATTGACCGCTATTTCAGCAAGCTGTCGGAGCTTGAGCTTTATTCGGGCATAAAGAAAAACGCGATGATTTACAATAAAAGCTTTATACTTGTCGGCTGGGTTCCGAGCAGCTCGGCGGACAGACTTGTAAAAAAGCTTGAGAAAATCGAAAGCGTCGAGTGCTCGCTGACAGACGGCAAAGAGGAGCTCAGGCATTCTCCGCCCGTAAAGCTTAAAAATAACTTTTTCTCCAGACCGTATGAGTTCTTTGTGGATATGTACGGACTGCCTTGCTATAACGAGCCTGACCCTACATTGTTTGTTTCCGTTACATTTACCGTTCTTTTCGGAATAATGTTCGGAGATGTCGGTCAGGGAATTATTCTTGCGATAGCCGGATGGCTTATGTGGAAGCTTAAAAAAATGGATATAGGAAAAATCCTTATTCCATGCGGCGTGTCGGCAACGGCGTTCGGCTTTGTGTACGGCTCGGTGTTCGGATTTGAAGAGGCGCTTGACCCCCTGTACCATATAGTCGGTATGAGCGGCAAGCCTATCTCTGTTCTTGACAACGCGACAATGCTTGTACTTATAGCGGCAGGCATCGGCGTATTCCTTGTGTTTTTTGCAATGATTTTAAACGTAATATCATCATTTAAACGACGGGATTACGGAAGAGCGATATTTGATCCGAGCGGAATATGCGGAATCGTGTTTTACGTTTCTCTTGTCTGTGGACTGCTTTGCACGCTGTTTGGCATACAAATAATGAATATTTTTTATATTTTGGCGCTCATCGTTCTTCCGGTCATACTGATGTATCTCGGCGAACCGCTGTCAAAGCTTGTTAATCACGAGAAAAACTGGAAGCCGGAAAAATGGGGAGAGTTTCTTGTTCAAAGCTTTTTTGAGCTGTTTGAAACAATGCTGAGCTATGTTACGAATACTATGTCGTATTTGCGTATAGGCACGTTTGTGCTTGTTCACGCAGGAATGATGCTCGTATTCTTTACGCTTGCGCAGCTTGTCGGCTCACCGGGCTCAATTCCGTATATAATCCTTATTGTGTTCGGAAACGCGTTTGTAATCGTTCTTGAGGCAACTCTTGTAACGATACAGGTATTAAGGCTTGAGTATTATGAGCTGTTCAGCCGTTTCTATGTTGGCGACGGCAGAGCCTTCAAGCCTGTAAGACTCAGCGCAAAGCGCTGATTAAGCAGTTTTTAATCCTGCATTTGCAGGTGTATATTAATTTAATTCAGGAGGATTTTATTATGCAAATTATACTTTTAACATTACCGGTTCTTTTCTTAATCGTTTCAATGACTCTTTCATACCGCTCGGTGTCTAAGGGACGCCGCAGCAGAAAAAGCGCTGTTTTAAGACAAATAATATCATTTGCCGCAATGATGGTTCTTTGCGTTGCCTGTCCGGTTGTCGCATCGGCTGCCGGCACTGATCCGGCTGCTGCCGCAGACGCCTCGTCAAAGGGGCTTCAGTACATAGGCGCGGGACTTGTTACAGGTCTTTCAGGCATAGGCGGAGGTATTGCCGTATGCGGCGCCGCTCCTGCTGCTATCGGCGCTACGTCCGAGGATCCTAAGGCATTCGGTAAATCGCTTATTTTCGTTGCGCTTGCAGAAGGTATTGCAATATACGGCGTTCTTATCTCAATCTTAATTCTCTTTACCTGATATGACCATATCGCAGATATCCTCTGCCTCTTCGGGCGGCGGGGGAAATCAAAGTGCTTTTCAAAAAAGGATTTGGTGAGATTAATGCGATTTTACTTGATAAGCGATAATGTAGACACACAAATGGGTATGCGTCTTGCCGGGATTGACGGAGTGGTCATTCACAAGGACGATGAGGTTCGCAAGGCGCTTTCCGAGGCAATCGAGATGGAGGACGTTGCGGTTATATTGATGACCGAACGTCTTGTATCCCTGTGTCCGGAGCTTGTATATGATTTAAAGCTTAACAGGCAAAGACCCCTGATAGTTGAAATTCCGGACCGCCACGGCAACGGAAGAACAAAAGACTCGATAACAAGATACGTTCAGGAGGCTATCGGAGTAAAGCTCTGATTTTGCCTGTGATTTCAAAACTATTCGGAGAGGAATGGTTCATTATGTCGCCTGACAAAAAAACAGGTAACTTTTTAAATGCAATAAAAAAATATGCTGACCAGCAAAAGCATCAGATTCGTTCCGAGGTTGAAAAATTTAAGGCTGAGGAGCTTAAAAAAGCAGAGGATGAGGGCATAAGGGACGCCCACGCGTTGATTCAAAAGGAAATGGCGTCAATGCGTGCCGGAATAACCGGCGAGTTGGCAAAAAAAGAGGACGAAGAAAAACGCAAGCTCTATCAAAGACGAGAGGAAATGGTAGAGGATGTTTTCTCAAAGGCGACCGACAAGCTTTTGAAATACACAGAAACTGCGCAGTATAAGGAATACCTTAAAAAAAGCGCTACAGAGGCCGCCGGATATTTTGGCAATGATGAGGTCATTGTTTATCTGAAGGACGGCGATATGAGGCTTGAGGCGGAGCTTTCTGAAATATTGGGAAATAAGTGCAGCATAGAGGCTGCTTCTGATATTATAATCGGCGGGCTTAAGGCACAGTGCATTCAAAAGGGCATTGTTGTTGATTTTACCCTCGATACAAGGCTTGAAAACCAGAGAGAATGGTTTTTAAAGAACTCAAAGCTCAAGGTTTAAAGCCTGTTCCGTATGAGCTAAATTTGATGTACTGGAGATGTATTTGATGGCAAATCAAAACGTAATTTACGGCATCAACGGGCCTGTTGTTACCGTAAAAAATGCCAAAGACTTTTCTATGATGGAAATGGTTTATGTAGGAAAGCAAAGGCTTGTCGGTGAGATAATCGGCATTACTGACACCGTGACGACTATCCAGGTTTATGAGGAAACCTCCGGGCTGAAGCCCGGCGACCCCGTTGAGGGAACAGGCGCGCCCATGAACGTGCTGCTGGGCCCCGGAATTATAGATAATATATTCGACGGCATTGAAAGACCGCTTTCTGAAATCGAGAAAAAATCGGGAGCCTTCATCTCAAGAGGCGCAAGCGTTTCCTCGCTTGATACCGAAAAGAAATGGAACGTCACAATGAAGGTCAAGAAGGGCGACAGGCTTTGCGGCGGACAAATTTACGCAACATTGCCCGAAACCCCCATAATCGAGCACAGACTTTTAGTGCCGCCGCTTATCGGCGAGTGCGAGGTTATAAGCGTTATGCCGGACGGCGAATATACTCTTAACGATACAATAGCTACAGTCAGAGAGAATGACGGCAGAGAAACCGAGCTTACGCTTTGTCAAAAGTGGCCGATAAGAACGCCGAGACCCGTAAAAAACAGACTTTCGGCAACAGTTCCGCTTATAACGGGACAGAGAGTTATCGACACGCTGTTCCCGATTGCAAAGGGAGGCACGGCGGCAATACCGGGAGGCTTCGGAACAGGTAAAACAATGACTCAGCATCAGCTTGCAAAATGGTGCGACGCCGATATTATAATATACGTCGGCTGCGGAGAGCGCGGCAACGAAATGAGCCAGGTGCTTCAGGAATTTTCCGAGCTTATAGACCCTAAGTCAAACCGACCGATGACGGACAGAACAGTTCTTATAGCAAACACCTCAAATATGCCTGTTGCCGCTCGTGAGGCGTCAATATATACAGGCGTTACGCTTGCCGAATATTACAGAGATATGGGCTATAACTGCGCGATAATGGCTGACTCAACGTCAAGATGGGCAGAGGCGCTTCGTGAAATAAGCGGACGTTTGGAGGAAATGCCTGCCGAGGAGGGCTTCCCTGCGTATCTTCCGTCAAGGCTTTCCGAGTTTTATGAAAGAGCCTGTCTTGCGGATACTCTGTGCGGAGCTCAGGGTTCTGTAACAATGATAGGCGCGGTGTCGCCACAGGGCGGCGATATGAGCGAACCGGTAACGCAGAATACAAAGCGTTTTATACGCTGCTTCTGGGCGCTTGATAAGGATCTTGCTTATTCAAGACATTATCCTGCGATAAACTGGCTTAACAGCTACAGCGAGTATTTCGGAGATTTAGACCGTTGGTTTTCCGAAAATGTCGGAGATGAATTTATAAAATACAGGGGAAGAATAAGAGCGCTGCTTCAGGAGGAAAGCTCCCTGATGGAAATAGTAAAGCTTATCGGCTCCGACGTTCTCCCCGATGACCAAAAGCTCGTTATAGAAACCTGCCGTGTAATACGCGTAGGCTTCCTCCAGCAAAATGCCTTCCACCCGGACGATACATATGTTCCGCTTGAAAAGCAAAAGCTGATGATGATGACTATTCTTTATCTGCACAAAAAGGCAAGGCATCTTGTTAATGCCGGTATCCCGATATCGAGGATCCTTGAAACAGGCCTATTTGACAAGCTGACAAAGATGAAATACGATATACCGAACGACAAACCTGAAATGTTTGGGGAATACAAAAGCGAAATCAGAGAGAAGCTTAATGTTATCGCGCAGGGCTGATATATATTAAGCCCAAAATCAAAATAGCTCCTCCGCTGATACGTCTTTGGCTTTCAGCTGCGTTTACACAGAGAAAGAAGGTAAATAAATTGATTATAGATTATGTTGGCGTTAAAGAAATAAACGGTTCGCTTATCGTTATTGACGGCGTAAGGAATGCGTCGTTTGACGAGATAGTGGAAATACGTCTTGAAAACGGAACAAGACGCCAGGGAAGGATCGTGCAGATAGACGGCGAGCGAATCGTTGTTCAGGTTTTTGAGGGCACAAGGAACCTTTCGCTTAAAAACACCAGAACAAGGCTTACGGGTCATCCGATGGAAATATCGCTTTCGCCTGAAATAATAGGCAGAGTTTTTAACGGCGTCGGCAGACCGATTGACGGACTGGGCGAAATTTTTCCTGAAAAAACCGCCGACATCAACGGAACTCCGATAAACCCCGTTTCAAGAATTTATCCGCAAAACTACATAAATACAGGAATATCCACAATCGACACCCTTATGACTCTTATAAGGGGGCAAAAGCTTCCTATATTTTCCGGTTCGGGAATGAACCACAACGAGCTTGCTGTTCAGATCGTGCGGCAGGCAAAAATTGCAGATGAAGAGGGTCAGGGCTTTTGTATTGTTTTTGCGGCCATGGGCGTAAAAAACGATGTTGCTGATTACTTCAGGCGCAGCTTTGAGCAAAGCGGCGTTCTGCAAAGGGTCGTTATGTTCTTAAATCTTTCAAACGATCCGATAATCGAGAGAACCTTAACGCCGAGATGCGCTCTTACCGCTGCCGAATATCTTGCGTTCGAGCTTAATATGCACGTTCTTGTTATTATGACCGATATTACGTCATACGCCGAGGCGTTGCGTGAATTCAGCTCGTCCAAGGGCGAAATACCGGGCAGAAAAGGTTATCCGGGATATTTATACTCCGACCTTGCCTCGCTTTACGAGCGTGCCGGAATGGTAAAGGGTTCGACCGGCTCCGTAACGCAGATACCGATTCTTACAATGCCAAATGATGATATAACTCACCCGATTCCCGACCTTACGGGATATATAACGGAAGGTCAGATAGTTTTGGACCGCACGCTTCAGGGTCAGGGACTTAATCCGCCGGTGTCGGTGCTGCCGTCGCTTTCACGTCTTATGAAGGACGGTATAGGCGAAGGCTTTACAAGGGCAGACCATCCTGCGCTTCAAAATCAGCTTTTTGCATCAGTTGCAAAGGTAAACGACGCAAGAAGCCTTGCCTCCGTTATAGGCGAGGAGGAGCTGTCGCCGACCGACAAAAAATATATGCAGTTCGGAAAGCTTTTTGAGGCTCATTTTGTAAATCAGGGCTTTACAACAAACCGAACGATAGAAGAAAGCCTCGACCTCGGCTGGAAGCTGCTCGGCACATTGCCGAGAGCCGAGCTTGACCGTGTGGACGACGCTGTTCTTGACAAGTATTACAAGGAAACAACTCCGGAGGACTTTAACGTAAAATAAATTTAAGGTGGTGAATGTTGTGCCTTCACAGATCACTGCGACTAAGGGTAATTTGATGAGCACAAAAAAGACCCTTGCTCTTGCAAAAATGGGTTATGAGCTGCTCGATAAAAAGCGTAATATACTAATTCGTGAAATGATGACTTTGATAGATCGTGCTAACGAGATACAGAGCAGAATCGACAATGCGTACAGCGAGGCATACTTTTCACTGCAAAGAGCCAATATACTTTCGGGCTTTTGTGATGAAATTTCCCAGAGCGTGCCGATTGAAAACAGCCTGAAGCTTTCATACAGGAGCGTTATGGGCGTTGAGATACCAATAGTGTCAATACAGAACGAACAAGTGCCTCATCTTAATTTTGGGCTTTACAATACAGCGTCTCCGCTGGATGACGCATATATAAAATTTAATGAGGTAAAGGTGTTTACAACCGAGCTTGCCGAGGTTGAAAACAGCGTTTACAGGCTTGCCGATTCAATCAAAAAAACTCAAAAGCGTGCCAACGCGCTGAAAAACATTATGATACCGAGGTTTGAAGCGGCGGTTAAATTTATTACCGACGCACTTGAGGAAAAGGAAAGAGAAGAGTTTTCAAGACTCAAGGTTATAAAAAAGCAAAAATCCGATAAGGAGACGGAAAATTAAGGGCACGGACTGCATTTGCAGTCCGTGCTTCGCTCTGTCGAAAAGTTTTTTGACTATGCGATATTTTAAAAAGCGCAAGCAAGACTTTATTTTGAGAGTAAAAGCTGTTGAATTACATTCAAATGAAAGATATAATTATCTGTAAGGAATTTAAATCATGCCGCTTTAAGCTAAAATAAGGGCGGCGCTTGCGGCAGGGCTATGATTGTTTAACGGAGGAGAAGGATGAAAGAACCGAAAAGGATTTCTGTGTTTGCCAAAACAGATATTTTAATAATTGCTTTAGTGCTGATGTTGGCTGCGGCGTCTTTTTTTCTCACGTTTAAAAATACGAGTGCGCCGGCTTATGCCTCTGTAATAATTAACGGCGAGAAAAGGGCGGAATATCCGCTTGATAAAACGGGCAGGTATAAAATAAGCGGCGAAAACGGAATAAACATCGTTTTAAATATAGAGGATAACGGGGTCAGCGTTGAGACTGCAAATTGTCCCGACAAAATATGTGAAAAAACAGGAAGGATAACCGCCGCGGGGCAGAGCATTATTTGTATGCCCGGCAGAATTTCCGTTACTCTTGAATCACACGAAAAAGTAGCGGACGCGGTAGCGGGGTGAAAATATGAAAAAATCAAGCGCAAAAACAGTTGCATACTGCGCTATGCTTTGCGCGGTAAGCACGGTTCTTTCAATGCTCGAATCGGCAATACCTGCGCCTGTTTTTCTCGTTCCGGGGTGCAGGCTCGGACTTTCAAATCTTGCGGTGATTATAGCAATTTTTATAACCGGCTCAATGGGCGCCGCTTCTGTTGCGGTTGTTAAATCGCTTTTTGTTTTTGTAACACGCGGGGCAGTGGCAGGCGTTATGAGCATTTGCGGCGGACTTTTCAGTCTTGCCGTTATGCTTTTGCTTTTTCGCTCGGGGCGCTTCGGCTTTTTAGGAGTGTCGGTTGCCTCGGCCGCCGCTCACAATGCGGCTCAGCTTGCCGCCGCGTCGCTTCTTATAGGCGATTTCAGCGTGCTTTCAGTTTTGTGGCTTTATCTGCTTTTGTCTGTCGTAACAGGAGCATTAACGGGAACGGCGGCAGGCATAATAATTCCTCCGCTGGGCAGGGCGCTTAAAATGTCGATTTACGCAAAGGAAAGATAAATATGTTAAATCAAGCGAGGCAAATATTAATGCAATTTGCTCTTTAAATTTTATCGGTTATACAGTATAATGAATATGTATATTTATATATTATCTATGCTGTCGCTGAAAGGAAGATTGAAATGGAATCCAATTTTACAGTTCCGTTGTCGGAAATAATCAAGGAGCTTTCTCTTGTAACGGAATATGCTCCGCGCGATACAAAGGATATTTTGATTTCATCGCGTGATATAAGCCGACCGGGTCTTGAGCTTACCGGATTTATGGAATTTTTTGACGCGCAAAGAATTTTGATTATCGGCAACACGGAAACGGGATTTTTAAGCCGCTTCGGAAGCGAACAGAAGTTTCATGTTCTTGAACGGCTGTGCAAGCTTAATCCTCCGGCAATTATTGTCACGCGAAATATTCAGCCGATGGATGAGCTTATGAAGGCTGCAAAGCTGCACGAGGTTCCCATATTGAGGTCAAGCGACACAACTTCAAGCTTGAGCGCCTCGCTTGTTTCATATTTGAACGTTCAGCTTGCGCCAAGGGTTACCCGTCACGGAGTTTTGGTCGAGGTTTACGGTGAAGGTATTTTGCTGATAGGCGACAGCGGAGTGGGAAAAAGCGAAACTGCGATAGAGCTTATAAAAAGAGGTCACAGGCTTATTGCGGATGACGCTGTTGAAATAAGACGGGTTTCAAGTAAATCTCTTGTCGGTTCTTCGCCGGAAAACATAAGGCACTTTATAGAGCTAAGAGGCGTAGGCATAATCAATGCACGCCGTATTTTTGGTATGGGCGCGGTTAAAATAACCGAAAAAATCGATATAGTTATAAATATGGAAAACTGGGACAGCAGCAAGGTATATGACAGAATGGGAATTGACAATGAATATACCGAGATACTCGGAATAGAGATACCGATTCTTACAATTCCCGTTAAGCCCGGACGTAATACAGCCGTTATAATAGAGGTTGCCGCTATGAATAACAGACAGAAAAAAATGGGATATAATGCGGCTCAGGAGCTTCTTGCAAGTCTTGGTATGGAAATTGAGACGGACGAGATAACGGGTAAAACTAATATAGATTGGTTGTGATATAATGCGTATCATCGCGGATACACATACTCATACAATTGCTTCAACTCACGCTTACAGCACAGCCGAAGAAATGATAAACGCCGCGGCGAGGCGCGGACTTTATGCAATAGCGCTTACCGACCACGGATATGCAATGCCCGGCTCGCCCGGAAAATGGTTTTTTGAATCGCTCGGCGCGATACCGCCCGTTGTAAACGGAGTAAGGGTATTAAAGGGAGTTGAAGCGAATGTTATGGATTTGCAGGGCAGGCTTGATATGCCTGACAGCGTATTATCCGACCTTGAATGGGTGGTCGCCTCAATACACGGCGGACTTGTTTCGGAAAAGCCGAGCTTTGAGGGCAGCACAAACGCCTATTTAGAGCTGGCGAAAAATCCGTATGTGAATGTAATAGGACATTCCGGAACGGCTGATTTTAAATATGATTATGAAAAGGTGATACCTGTTTTTGCGCAAAACGGCAAGCTTGTTGAAATAAACGACAATACATTTAATTCAAGAAAGAGCTCATGCCAAAACTGTGTGGAAATAGCAAAGGTGTGCAAAAAAACAGGCTCGCCGGTCATAGTAAATTCAGACGCTCATTTTTCTTCAAGGGTCGGGGCTTGTTCTCTTGCGTTACAAATGCTTCGGGAGATTGATTTTCCTGAGGAGCTTATAATAAATTCAAGCGTGAGCCGTTTTAAAAAGTATTTAACGAATAACGGCGTTCAGCTTTTTCAGGAGTGAATATGATTAATATAGACAGCATAAAGAGCATTGCCGTTTCAAACGGATGCGAGGTAAAGGAAAATGAAAAGATGAGCCGCCTGACAACATTTAAAATCGGCGGCGAAGCCCGTCTTCTTGTTTCTGTGCCTAATATATCGGCTCTGAAGGCGGTTTTATTTCAGTGCCAAAAAGAGAACGCGCCGATATTCGTTCTCGGCAAGGGTTCAAATCTGCTTGTTTCCGACAAAGGAATCGACGGCGTTGTTATAAAGCTTGACGGTGAATTTAAGCGTATAACGCTTGTTGAGGATGATACTATATTTTGCGGCGCTGCAGCAAGCCTTGCAAGCCTTTGCCGCTTTGCCTGCGACAACGGCCTGTCCGGGCTTGAATTTGCATGGGGGATACCCGGAAGCGTAGGCGGAGCTGTGTATATGAACGCCGGCGCGTATGGCGGAGAGATGAAGGATGTTCTTATTTGCAGCAGCCATATAGGAAAAAACGGCGAAATTTCAAGTCTGCCGGCAGAAGAGCTTGATTTGTCGTACAGACACAGCATATACAGCGAAAGCGGCGATATAATAACAGGCGCGGCAGTAAGGCTTAAAAGGGATTCAAAGGCTGAGATAAGCCGCAGAATGGACGAATATATGCAAAGGCGCAGAGATAAACAGCCGCTGGATTATCCAAGCGCGGGGAGTGTATTTAAAAGACCGCAGGGATATTATGCCGGAACTCTTATTGAAAGCTGCGGACTTAAGGGCTGCAGCATTGGCGGAGCGCAGGTCAGCAGCAAGCACGCAGGCTTTATTATTAATACAGGAAAAGCAAGCTGCGACGATGTTTTGTCGCTGATAAAGCATATTCAAAATACAGTTTACAGCAAATATGCGGTTGAGCTGGAGTGTGAGGTAAAGCCGATAGGCATTTTGTAGGCGTGTTTTAAAAGGGTGATATTATGGAATTTTTGATTATATCGGGACTTTCCGGAGCAGGTAAGACAGTTGCTATGCATTCTCTTGAGGACATAGGCTTTTATTGCGTTGACAATTTGCCGGCGGCTTTGATTACGACATTTTATGACCTGTGCAGCAATTCAAACGATGAAAAAATGGAGAGAGTTGCCCTTGTTACGAATATAAGGAGCGAGGACGACTATTCCCTTTATGCTGAAAGCGTTGAAAAGCTGAAAAGTGAGAAAAAGTATTTTAAAACTCTCTTTCTCGATGCGTCCGAGAGCGTTCTCCTAATGCGCTATAAATCAACAAGAAGAAAGCATCCGCTAACGGGCAAGGATATTTCTACGACAGCCGCCGCGGTAAGGCTTGAAAAATCGCTGTTAGAGCCTGTAAAGCTGAGCGCCGATTATTTAATAGACACCGCGAGCCTTTCGTCGGCGCAGCTTAAGGAGAGGGTGCTCACCCTGTTTATAGGCGACAGCAGACTTGGCTTTTCCGTTACCTGTATGTCGTTCGGCTTTAAATACGGTCTGCCTTTAGAGGCCGATTTGGTCTTTGACGTTCGCTGTTTGCCCAATCCGTTTTATATTGAAGAGCTAAAGCATAAAACCGGGCTTGACGCCGAGGTGCAAGAATATGTGCTTAAATGGGAGCAGACGAACGAGCTTTATAAAAAAATAGAGGAATATATAGATTATACGCTGCCGCTTTACATCAAAGAGGGAAAAAGCCAGCTTGTAATCGCGTTTGGCTGTACCGGCGGAAAGCACAGAAGCGTTACGCTTGCCGGAAAAATGTATGACCATTTACTTGAAACGGGTCAGCCGGCAACAGTTCACCACAGAGATATTCGCAAAGCGTAAGGATATGTGATTATGTCTTTTTCAGCAGATACAAAAAAAGAGCTTTGCAGCATAGAATGCAGCGATTCCGCGCTGCTGCGTGCGGAATGCTATGGATTTTTGCTTTTTGCAAAGAGCTTTTCCAATCAAAAAATATTGTTTAATACGGAAAATCCATATACCGCCTCAAGATTTATGAGCCTTATGGCGGAAAGCTTTAGGGTAATAGCGGAAAAGAACACTGCGCTTACGGGCAAAAAGGAAAGCGCAAGACTTTTTACGCTTAAAATTCCGTTAAAAAGCGACTGCGAGCGAATATTCAACGAGCTCGGTCATAACGCTCAAAGCATAAGCCTTAGAATAAACAGAGCAAATCTTGAGGATGACGGCGCGATAGCGGCGTTCCTTAGGGGGGCTTTTCTTTGCTGCGGAAGCGTGTCGGATCCTCAAAAGGACTATCACCTTGAATTTTCCGCGCCGTATAAGAATTTATGCAGCGATTTGTGCCGTGTTATTTCAGAGATTTCAAGTCAGGATAAGGAGCCGAAGCAGATATTGCGCAAGGGCGCCTTTGTCGCGTATATAAAGGACAGCGAGGAGATAGCGGACTTGCTTGCGTTTATGGGCGCGCCGTCTGCCGCTATGAATCTTATGCAGGAAAAAATTATTAAGAGCATAAGAAACAATGTGAACAGAAAGACAAATTCCGAAATTGCCAATATAAATAAAACGGCAAAGGCGAGCGCAGCACAGATCGAGGCTATAGAAAAAATAAAAAGATATAAGGGACTTGATTTTCTGCCGGATGATTTAAAAAGCATTGCACAATTAAGACTTGAAAATCCCGAAAATTCACTGCGCGATCTCGGCGCAATGCTTTCTCCGCCGATAAGCCGCAGCGGAGCAAATCACAGAATGACGAGAATATTGGAAATAGCGAAAGAGCTTACGGGAGAAAAATCCACATAAATATTATAAAGACGCAAGCCTTTGTGCTTTAAGTTTTTTAAGGAGGGAACGGCCATGGCGTTCGTTCATTTACACAACCACAGCGAATACAGCCTGCTTGACGGCGCTTGCCGTCTTGAGGCTCTTGTTAAGACGGCGAAGGATCAGGGAATGAATGCTGTGGCGGTAACGGATCACGGGTCAATGTATAGCGCCGTCGATTTTTATAAGCTTGCGAAAAAGAACGGAATAAAGCCTATAATCGGCTGCGAGGTATATGTTGCGCCCAAAAGCAGATTTGACAAAAACGGCGAGGCTGACAGGGCAAATTATCATATGATTTTGCTCTGCGAAAATAATATAGGATATAAAAACCTTGCCCTCATTCTCTCTCAGGCATGGACGGAGGGCTTTTACAATAAACCGAGGATCGATGACGAGCTGCTTGAAAATCATCACGAAGGGCTGATATGCCTTTCGGCGTGTCTTGCCGGAGAAATACCAAGGCTTATAATCAGGGGGAATATAAACGCCGCGAGAGAGAAGGCTCTTTATTATAACGACCTGTTCGGAAAGGGCAATTTCTATCTTGAGCTTCAAAATCACGGAATTGAGGAGGAGGCGCACGTTGCAAGACAGCTTTTGAAGATAGCGGAAGAAACGGGGATACCGACCGTTGTGACTAACGATTGCCACTATATAAACAAGGACGACAGCTATCTTCACCAGATACTCCTGTGTATTCAGACCAACCACACAATAAACGATCCCGATAAAATGGAATTTACAACAGATGAATTTTACTTTAAGTCCGAGCAGGAGATGAGGGAGCTTTTTAAAAATCACCCTGAGGCGTATGACAATACGGTAAAGATTGCCGAGCGGTGCAACGTTGAGTTTGAGTTTGGAAAGACAAAGCTTCCGCATTTTGATGTCCCGAACAACCAGGATCACTTTGAATACTTTAAAAAAATGTGTCTTGACGGTTTGCACCGCCATTACGGAGAAAATCCGCCCGAGGAGATAAGAAACAGGCTTGACTATGAGCTTTCTATTATAAAGGAAATGGGCTACACGGATTATTTTCTGATAGTGGGCGATTTCATAAATTACGCAAAATCGCAGGATATTCCCGTAGGGCCCGGCAGAGGATCGGGAGCCGGCAGTCTTGCAGCATATTGCATCGGCATAACCGGCATAGACCCGATAAAATATAATCTTATATTTGAGCGTTTTTTAAATCCCGAAAGGGTAAGTATGCCCGACTTTGACGTTGACTTCTGCAAGGACAGGCGTCAGGAGGTTATAGATTATGTAATAAGGAAATACGGCGAGGATCACGTTGCGCAGATAATTGCGTTTGGAACAATGGCGGCAAGGGGCGCGATACGAGATGTGGGACGCGCGCTTGCTATGTCATACGGCGCGGTAGATTCCGTTGCAAAGCTTGTTCCGAACGAAATCGGAATAACAATAAAAAAGGCTCTTGAAATGTCGCCTGAGCTTGAAATGAGATATAAAAGCGAGGAGCAGGTAAAGCTTTTAATAGATACCGCGATGGGCCTTGAGGGAATGCCGCGTCATGCAACGACTCACGCCGCAGGCGTTGTAATAACACGGGATCCAGTAAGCTCATATGTGCCGCTTGCAAAAAATGACGACGCAGTCGTTACGCAATATACAATGACGACGCTTGAGGAGCTTGGACTTTTAAAGATGGATTTTCTCGGCCTTAGAAATCTTACGGTTTTGAAAGAGGCTGAAGAGATGATACTGAAGATAAATCCCGATTACAGCGAAGCCGATATAAAAGAAGACGACAGGGCGGTATTTGAAATGCTGTCAAAGGGGCAATCGGACGGAGTGTTTCAATTTGAGTCGGCAGGAATGAAGAGCGTTCTTTCCCAGCTAAAGCCGGAATCAATAGAAGATTTGATAGCCGTAATCTCTCTTTACCGTCCCGGCCCGATGGATTCAATACCAAGATATATAGAAAACAGGCACCATCCCGACAGAATAAAATACAAGCATCCCCTCCTAAAGGATATTCTTGACGTTACCTACGGCTGCATTGTATATCAGGAGCAGGTAATGCAAATATTCAGAACGCTTGCCGGATACAGCCTTGGCAGAGCGGATATAGTACGCCGAGCGATGTCAAAAAAGAAAAAGGATGTTATGGAGCGTGAACAAGATATATTCCTTAACGGCCTGACAGATGAAAACGGCGTCATAGAGGTCGAAGGCTGTCTGAGGCGCGGCGTAGACCGCGAAAGCGCGGTTTCCATACTCAAGGAAATGGAGAGCTTTGCCTCTTACGCGTTCAATAAATCGCACGCAGCCGCTTATGCGAATGTTTCGTATAAAACGGCGTGGATGAAATGTCACTATCCGAAGGAATATATGGCTGCTCTGCTTACAAGCGTGCTCGACAATCCAAATAAGCTCGCAGTTTATACAGCGGAATGCGCAAGACTTGGAATAAAGGTTCTGCCGCCCGATGTAAACATTAGCAATATGGGCTTTACCGTTTCAGGCAACGATATTCGCTTTGGCCTGCTTGCAATAAAAAATCTCGGCAGAAACGTGATAGACGCAATTATTTCGGAAAGAAACTCAGGAGGACGCTTTACGGGATATTATAATTTCTGCAAACGTCTCAGCGGCAGCGGACTTAACAGCCGTGCTCTTGAAAGCCTTGTTAAGAGCGGGGCTCTTGACGGAATGGATCTTAACAGACGGGAAATGCTGCTTAATTCAAGCGTGGTAATGGATAGCCTTGAATGGGAGCGAAAGCACAGCGCCGCCGGACAGCTCAGTCTTTTTGACGACGAGTTGAACGAAAACAGCATAAACCTTGTTCACCACACGGATTTCAGCGTTACAGATAAGCTTTCGATGGAAAAGGAAGTTACGGGAATGTATCTTAGCGGACATCCGCTTGCCGAATATGCGCCGTTTCTTAAATTAATGCGCGTTGACAGCATAGGAAATATTCTTTCACATTCCGAAAACGGCTTGCAGAGCTATCGCGACGGGCAAAGGGTTAGGCTTATTGCAATAATAAACTCGGTTAAGATAAAATCGACAAAAAATAACGATATGATGGCGTTTGCAACAGTCGAGGATATGACCGGTACTATAGAGCTGCTTATATTCCCACAGCCGTTAAGGGAAAGCGACGGCGCCGTTTTAGAGGGAAATATAGTGGACATACAGGGTACGGTGTCCGTTAGAGAGGACGAAGAACCGCAGATTCTTTGTAATGTTATAAAGCTTGCGCCCGAAAAGGAGCATATAAAAGAGATTAGCAAAAATGCCGCTAAAATGCGCGCAACAGCCGATTTAGACAATTCAAAAAATAATAGAGTACAAAATAATGGACATAAAGAGAGCGACTGCCTTTGCTTGAGAGTGCCGAATTTCAACAGCAAGGAATATATAGAGGCAAAGCTGCTTGTGGATGTTTTTGAGGGAAATTCACCGCTTGTTATATATTTGTCTGATGAAAAGCGCTATGTAAAGGCTCCGAAAAATATGTGGGTCGAGCTGAATCCGGTGCTTGAAAACGAGCTTAAGCGCAGAATAGGTCAAAGCAATGTCGTTGTTAAGAAAATGAAGGTGTAAAACAAATTATCACTTTGCCTTAGTTTTGTTTTAAATGTAAAAAAAGGCAAAAAGGTCTTGATTATCTTCCCTAATATGTAATATAATAAGATGAAGAAAACAAAAATTATTCTGTTAATATATATCGGAGGAATGAATATGGCTAAGGACGCTATTGCAGTATTGACAAGCGGAGGCGACGCTCCCGGAATGAACGCTGCCGTTAGAGCCGTTACAAGATCTGCTATACAAAAGGGCATAAGAGTGATTGGTGTGCACAGAGGATATAACGGACTTTTAAACGGTGACGTCTTTGAAATGAATCTCCGCAGTGTTTCTAATATTATACATATCGGCGGAACTATTCTTTATACGGCAAGAAGCGAGGAGTATAATACTCCGGAGGGTGTTCGCAAGGCGGCTGAAACCTGTCGTGAGCTTGGCGTTAAGGGCGTTGTTGTTATCGGCGGCGACGGTTCCTTCAGAGGTGCGAGAGATTTGACAGGCGAGGGTATACCATGCGTCGGCATTCCCGGCACTATCGACAATGACATTGCCTGCAGTGAATATACTGTCGGCTTTGACACGGCAATGAACACGGCTATGGAAATGGTCGATAAAATTCGTGACACCGCGCAGTCGCACGACAGGTGCAGCGTTGTTGAGGTTATGGGACGCCGCTGCGGCGACATTGCCTTGCAGACCGGCATTGCAATCGGCGCAACGTCGATTCTTGTTCCTGAGGTTCCGTATGACCTTGAAAAGGATGTTATTGCAAGAATGCTCGATTCTCGCAGAAGCGGCAAAAAGCATTTTATAATTGTTGTTGCCGAGGGCGTAGGCGGCGTTGACAAGCTTGCCAAGGAGATTGAGGACAGAACCGGCATAGAGTCGAGAGCTACTATACTCGGTCATGTTCAGAGAGGCGGTTCGCCGTCGCTTAGAGACAGGGTAGTGGCAAGCGCAATGGGACACAAGGCTGTCGAGCTTCTTTCTCAGGGTATCGGCAACAGGGTGGTAGCGATGACAAACGGCCGTATTGTTGATTATGATATAACAGAGGCTCTAAATATGAAGAGAAAGTTCGACTATGATCTTTATAAGATAGCGATGGAGATTTCTATTTGATAAGATCGTATTAAAATGAAAATATATTGATATAATAATCAAACGGCAGCGACCAAGGTCGCTGCCGTTTGATGTTTTGCATCTCGCAAAAACCGGGGCGGCGACCCGTAAGCTGCCGCAGGCAGCTTACGCAGCAAAGCCTGCGCGTGTACGCGCAGGCTTTAACGGCACACGGCAGCCGAAGCTGCCGTGTGCGGTCGCCGCATCGTTCAGCTTACCGCTGAACTGCTTAGACGCTGTGTATTTATCATTTTCCTTAAAGCTTATCCCTCTACAATAGCCTTCGTATCTCTTGCTATAACAAGCTCCTCGTTGGTCGGTATTACATATACCTTTACCTTGCTATCCGCAGCAGAGATAAGTCCCTCCTTGCCAAGCACCGTCTCCTCGTTTAGCTTCTTGTCAAGCTTAACGCCGAGACATCCGAGCATCTCGCATATTCTCTCTCTGTGATGCGCCTGATTTTCTCCAAGACCGGCGGTAAAGGTGATAACGTCGCAGCCGCCAAGCGCTACATAGTAGCTGCCGACAAACTTTGCTATTTCATAAACAAGCATCTTGTGCGCCAGCAGCGCCCTCTCGTTGCCCTCTTCGGCAGCCTTTGTAACGTCCCTGTCGTCGCTCGATACACCTGAAATTCCAAGAAGACCGGACTTCTTGTTTAAAAGATCGCTCATTTCCTCAGGGGTAAGATTTTCCTGCTCCTCAATGAATGTGACAACCGACGGGTCAAGCGTGCCGGTTCTCGTGCCCATCATAAAGCCGTCAAGCGGAGTAAGTCCCATACTTGTGTCGATAACCTTTCCGCCGTCTACTGCCGTAATAGATGAGCCGTTGCCAAGATGACAGGATATAAGCTTTATATCTTTTATGTCAACGCCCATAAGCTCCGCGCAGCGGCTTGTAACGTAGCGGTGAGACGTGCCGTGAAAGCCGTAACGGCGAATCTTGTATTTCTCATAATACTCATACGGTATAGGATATATATAAGCGTAGTCGGGCATCGTCGAATGAAAGGCAGTGTCAAATACAACAACCTCCGGAACGTCCTTGCCGAATACCTCCTGCGACGCTCTGATAGCCTGAACGTGACCCTTGTTGTGAAGAGGCGCAAGCGGAATAAGACTTTCAATTCCCTCAATTACCTCGTCTGTAACAAGCTCGCTCTTGCTGAATAGCGAACCGCCCTGAACTATTCTGTGGCCAAGCGCGCTGATTTCCGAAAGCTCCTTTATAACGCCGTATTCCTTGTCGATAAGCGCGTCCTTTACCTGCATAAACGCCACCTTGTGGTCAGGCATATCAATTTCCTTTTTCAGCACTCTGCCGTCGTTCGTCTTGTGGGTAAAAATACCGTCAATTCCAATCCTCTCGCAGTTTCCTTTTGCAAGAACATTTTCGTTGTCCATATCAAAAAGCTGATATTTGAGCGACGAGCTTCCTGCGTTGATAACTAAAATTTTCATTTTGATCCTCCTAATGGTTGCATATGTGTTTTATACTAATATATAATAGTACATAAGAGGGTGAAATTCAACCTTTTTAAGTACGTTTTGTAAAATTTGGTGGTGCAGTATGAAAATAAGCTGTGTGATAAGTGAGTTTGACCCGTTTCATAACGGACATAAATATTTAATAGAAAGGCAAAGGGAAAACGGAGCTTCTCATATAGCCGCCGTGATGAGCGGCAGCTTTGTCCAAAGGGGAGAGTGCGCGGCTATAAGCAAATTTGACAGAGCAAGGGCGGCTGTGACGGCAGGAGCAGACCTGGTGATAGAGCTTCCTGCGGTTTGGGCGTGTGCGGCGGCGCCTGTTTTTGCAAGAGGCGGCGTCTCGATAATAAAGGCGCTCAATTGTGCGGACAGTATTTTTTTCGGCAGTGAATGCGGAGATATAACGCTGTTGGAAAACTGCGCCGATGCCCTGATTTCCGAAAGCTTCAAATCGGCGTTTGAAAAATATAACGACGGCGCAACGCCGTATGCCGGCGTTATGCAGAAAGCGTTAATGGATACCGCCGGAGCAAAATGTGCTGATGTTCTGTCCTCGCCAAACAATATTCTTGCAGTTGAATACATAAAGGAAATGCGGCTTCAAAAGGCGGACTTTAAGGCTGAAACAGTAAAAAGAATCGGCTGCGGTCATAACTGTCCGTCTGTCGATAAGAGCTTTGCCTCAGCGTCCGATATACGCCGCAGCATAAAAAACTTTTCATACATAAAAAATTATATCCCCAAAAGCAGCCTTGATGTGATAAAAGCCGCCGACGCCGCAGGAGATATTGCCGATACGCGCCTGCTTGACAATCTTATTTTGTATAAGCTCAGGACGATGGATTTAAACTCACTGAGCTGTCTGCCGGATGTTTCCGAAGGACTTGAAAACAGAATAAAGCAGGCGGCGGAAAGCTCCGCCGATTTAGACGAATTGTTAAGCGGCGCAGTGTGCAAGCGCTATTCAAAGCCGAGACTTCGCAGGGCGTTTGCCTGCGCGCTTTTAAATATAAGTTCAGATATGCAGTCGCAAACACCGGGATATATCCGTGTGCTGGGGCTTAATAACAGAGGAGCCGAAATTTTAAAAAGCGTAAAGCGCAGCGTGGATTTGCCTGTAATAACAAAAGCGAGCGAATACAGCGAAAGGCTTTGCGGCGTCCAACGTGAAATATTTAAAAGAGATATTCTTGCAACCGATGTGCGCGGCCTTGCCTGCGAGGGAAAAACGGCTATGGGGCAGGACTTTTTGAAAAGCCCGTTTATTGCGCGGCTTTAAAATAAAAATATTTTTACCTGCTGTAAATCGGCAAATATTAAAAAAATCTTAAATTTGATTTTTCGTATTGACTTTTTTATTTTTCAGACATATAATATAAACGATATGAAAAACCGAAGAGCAAGAGTGAGTAGGAGTCAACGCTTGTTTTCAGAGAGTCTGCGGTTGGTGCAAGCAGACAGCAGCATGGCTTTGAATGGGCTTGTGAGGGCGGCGCCAAAGGCTTGCCGAGTATGCGCCGACGGATTAAACCTTTTCCGTTATAAAAAGGCTCGTGTGATTGCACGGATGAGAGGACGGCTACGCCGTCAATTTGGGTGGTACCGCAGAAGTGTTCAAGACTTTTGTCCCTTAGTTTTAGGGGGCAAAAGTCTTTTTTGATTTTAATGAAGGGATGTGCCGATATGATAAAGCCGGATTTTGAAACGGTAAAAGCTTATGCTGAGGATTATGACGTTGTTCCTATATGTAAGGAGATATACGCCGATTTAATAACCCCAATAACGCTTTTACGAAGAATTGCAAAATACAAGCAGGACTATTTTTTGCTTGAAAGCATAGACGGCGGCGAAAAATGGGGACGGTATTCTTTTTTGGGCTTTGACCCAAAGGCGAGAATATATTGTAAAAACGGTGTTGTGACTGTTGAGGGCGAAGGCAGCGCGGAATATAAAAGCGACCGGCCGTTTGAGGTGTTGAGAAAATATATGAAAAACTACAAAACGCCTAAAATAAGCGGAATACCGCCGTTTACAGGCGGACTTGTAGGATATTTCGGATATAATATGCTCGGATACGCAGAGCCGGTGCTCAAGCTTAAAAGCGGCGAATTTAACGATTTTGACCTGCTTTTGGCTGATAAGGTGATAGCCTACGACCATTTGACCCAGAAAATCGTTATCATAGTGAATATGAAGACTAACGACCTTTACAATCAATACGAAAAGGCGCTCAACGACATACAGAAGATAATTGACATAATAACGGACCATTCTCCGATTGAAAAAAACAAAATCCAGAAAAATGTTGAGTTCAGCTGCAATTTTTCTGAGGAAAGCTTTTGTGAAATGGTAGAAAAAACAAAAAAATATATATACGACGGCGACATATTTCAGTGCGTTGTATCTCGCCGCTTTGAGGCAAACTACAGCGCAGGTCTGCTTGACGCTTACCGCGTTCTGCGCACAACGAACCCCTCGCCTTATATGGTGTTTATGTCTATCGGAGGAAAAGAGATTATGTGCTCATCTCCTGAAACGCTCGTAAGACTTAAAGACGGCAGACTTTCAACATTCCCAATTGCAGGTTCAAGGCCGAGAGGCAAGAACGAAAAAGAGGACGATATGCTGGAATCTGAGCTTTTGTCAGACGAGAAAGAGCTTGCCGAGCATAATATGCTCGTTGACCTTGGCAGAAACGACATAGGCAGAATTGCAAAGATAGGCAGCGTAGAGGTCACAAAATACAAGCAGGTCAACCGCTATTCCAGGATAATGCACATATGCTCCGAGGTAGAGGCTGATATAAGGGAGAACAAGGACGCCTTTGACGCAATTCAGTCGCTTCTGCCTGCCGGCACGCTTTCAGGCGCGCCGAAGATAAGGGCGGCGGAGATTATCGAGGAGCTTGAGCCGGAACCGAGAAATATATACGGCGGAGCTATAGGATATGTGGATTTCAGCGGCAATACCGATGTCTGCATAGCTATAAGAATGGCTGTAAAAAGCGGCGATAAGGTGTATGTTCAGGCAGGAGCCGGAATAGTAGCCGACAGTGTGCCGATGAACGAATATTATGAAACGGCGAACAAGGCTAAGGCGGTAATAGACGCGATCAAGTCGGCGCCTGAAGTTCAGATGTATTAAGGAGGCGGCAAAATGATATTGTTAATTGATAATTACGACAGCTTTTCTTATAATCTGTATCAGCTTGCCGGCAGTATAAACAGCGATATTAAGGTCATAAGGAACGATGAGCTGAGTGTAGATGAAATAGACAGGCTGAATCCGAGCCACATAATCCTTTCTCCGGGCCCCGGGAGGCCGTCGAACGCAGGCGTGTGCGAGGAGGTAGTAAAGCGGCTTGGCGAAAAATACCCGATGCTTGGCGTTTGCCTTGGACATCAGGCGATATGCGAGGCATTAGGCGGAAAAATATCTCACGCAAGAGAGCTTATGCACGGTAAATCGAGCGTCGTTACTATTGATACGCAGTGCAGGATTTTCCGTGGAATGAAGGAGCGTGAAATCGTGGCAAGATACCATTCGCTTATTGCCGACCGTGATTTTATACCAAATTGTCTTAATATAATCTCTGCCGACGATAACGGGGAAATTATGGCGGTGGCTCACAAAAGCCTTGATATTTTCGGCTTGCAGTTCCACCCCGAGTCAATTCTTACCGACAGCGGACTTACAATTATGAAAAACTTTTTATCCATATAAATTATATCGCAAATTTTAGGAGACGGCGGCAATCATAGCGGACTTAATGCAAGAATGCTTGATGCCAAGCTGCTCCGTTATTAAATATCAAAGCTAAGAAAGGGAGATCAAAATGATTAAAGAAGCAATTGAAAAGCTTATTGAAGGCTCAAATCTCGATTTTGAAACAACAAAGGCAGTAATGAATGAGATTATGTCGGGAGACGCGACAAACGCGCAGATCTCGGCGTTCCTTACAGCGCTTAGAATTAAGGGAGAAACCCCGACCGAAATAAGCGCCTGCGCGACGGTTATGCGCGAAAAGGGACAAAAGCTTATTCACGACTTTCCTGTTGCAGAGATAGTCGGAACAGGAGGGGACTGCGCAAATACATTTAATATTTCAACAGTCAGCGGCTTTGTCGTTTCGGGCGCGGGAATGCCGGTTGCAAAGCACGGAAACCGCAGCGTTTCAAGCAAATGCGGTGCTGCGGACGTTCTTGAATCGCTCGGCGTAAAAATAGATTTGGCGCCGGAGCAAAACGCACAGGTGTTAAAATCCTGCGGAATGTGCTTTATGTTTGCGCCGGTTTACCATGCGTCAATGAAATATGCGGCGCCTGTAAGACGTGAAATAGGAACAAGAACGGTGTTTAATATTTTGGGGCCTCTTGCAAGTCCGGCAAACGCAGAAATAAATCTTATCGGCGTTTTCTCAAGAGAGCTTGTAAGACCTATTGCCGAGGTTCTTAAAAATCTCGGCGTAAAAAGAGGAATGGTCATTTACGGACTTGACGGCCTTGACGAGATAACGCTGACGGATAAGACGGTCGCCTGTGAAATAAACGGAGACGTTCTTACCGATATGGTGATAGACCCGACCGAATACGGATTTGAGCTTTGCAGCGCCGCCGAGCTTGTTGGCGGAAACGCCGATGAAAACGCCGAAATAGCAAGACGTGTATTAAGCGGAGAAAAGGGAGCAAAGCGTGATGTTGTTTTGCTTAATGCCGGCGTTGTGCTTTATCTTTCGGGAAAGGCGGATTCCATAGGCGGCGGAATAGAGCTTGCGCGCAAAACTATAGATAACGGAAGCGCGAAGGCGAAGCTTGAAAAGCTTGTTGAGGCGACAAATAAATTCTGAAACAAGGTGATTTAATGATACTTGACGAAATAGCCGCAAGAACGAGGGTGCGGATTGAAGAGGAAAAGCGGCTTTTAAGCACAGATAAGGCAAGAAAAGCAGCCGAGTCGCTTAAAAGCGATACGGGCTTCCCGTTTTTTAAAGCGCTGAAGTCAGGCGAGCTTACTTATATTTGCGAGGTAAAAAAAGCGTCGCCCTCAAAGGGCGTTATAGCCGAAAGCTTTCCGTACCTTGAAATAGCGTCCGATTACGAAAGGGCGGGAGCCGGCGCAATATCAGTCTTGACAGAGCCATACTATTTTAAGGGCAGCGACGATTATCTTAAGGAAATATCACAAAGAGTGAGCCTGCCGGTAATCAGAAAGGACTTTACGGTTGACGAGCATCAAATATACACGGCAAAGCTTTTGGGCGCGTCGGCAGTGCTGCTGATATGCTCTCTGCTTGACGGCGATACTATAAAGCGGTATTTGGAAATATGCCGCAGTCTCGGAATTTCCGCCCTTACGGAGGCGCACAGCGAGGAAGAGCTTGAAACCGCGCTTAATGCAGGCGCTGATATAATCGGCGTTAATAACAGAAACCTTAAGGATTTTACGGTTGATATAAATAACTGCGTCAATTTGAGAAGGCTCGTACCCGACGATTGTGTTTTCGTCGCTGAAAGCGGAATAAAAACGCCGCAGGATATAGAGGTTTTAAAGGAAAACAAAGTTGACGCGGTGCTGATAGGAGAAACGCTTATGAGAGCCAAAGACAAGAGCGCTGCTTTAAAAGAGCTGAACGGCGGTGAGCTTGAATGTGCAAAATAAAGATATGCGGCTTGAAGCGTGAATGTGATATTGACTTTGTCAACTCCGCCCTGCCCGATTATATAGGCTTTGTGTTCGCGAACACAAAAAGATATATAAACTATGACCTGGCGAAAAAGCTTAAAAACAAACTTGACAGCCGTATAAAGGCGGTAGGAGTGTACGTCAACGAGGACAAAGACATAGTGTGCGAGGCTGTAAGGCGGGGAATAACGGATATTATTCAGCTTCACGGCGACGAGGACGAGGACTATATAAGGTATGTAAAGGGCAAAACCGGCGTGCCGATAATTAAGGCTGTCCGTGTTATTTCAGGCGAACAAATACTCAAGGCGCAAAAACTCCCGTGCGACTATCTTCTGCTTGACGCGTATAAAAAGGAGCAATACGGCGGAACCGGCAAAACCTTTTGCTGGGAGCTGATACCTCCGCTTGAAAAGCCGTTTTTCCTTGCCGGCGGACTTGACATAAGCAATGTTAAAAAAGCGGAAAAAACGGTAAAGCCGTTTGCGCTTGATATAAGCAGCGGAGTTGAAGAAAACGGATTTAAAAGCCGAGAAAAAATAGAGCAGATAATTAAACTGATTAGGAGTGAAGCATAAATGTCAAAGGGCAGATTTGGCATCCACGGCGGACAGTTTGTTCCTGAAACGCTGATGAATGCCGTAAACGAGCTTGAACAAGCTTACAACAAATATAAAGACGATCCCGAATTTATAGCCGAGTACGAAACTCTGCTTAAGGAATATGCAGGGCGTCCGTCATTGCTTTATTATGCCGAAAAGATGACCAAGGAGCTTGGCGGCGCAAAGATATATCTTAAAAGAGAGGATCTTAACCACACCGGGTCGCATAAGCTGAATAATGTTATAGGACAGGTGCTGCTTGCAAAGAGAATGGGCAAGACAAGGGTAATTGCTGAAACCGGCGCTGGTCAGCACGGCGTTGCAACGGCGACGGTCGCGGCTCTTATGGGTATGGAATGCGAAATATATATGGGCAAGGAGGACACCGACCGTCAGGCTCTTAATGTGTTCAGAATGGAGCTGCTCGGCGCAAAGGTGCATGCTGTAACAAGCGGAACTCAGACTCTAAAGGACGCGGTGAACGAAACACTGCGTGAATGGACAAGACGGGTAAACGATACTCACTATGTCCTTGGCTCGGTTATGGGGCCTCATCCGTTCCCGACCATAGTGCGTGATTTTCAAAGCGTTATAGGCAAAGAGATAAAGTCGCAGCTTATGGAAAAAGAGGGCAGACTGCCGGACGCGGTGCTTGCATGCGTTGGAGGAGGCAGCAACGCAATGGGCGCGTTTTATGAGTTTATTCCGGATAAATCAGTTGCGCTGATAGGCTGTGAGGCAGCAGGCCTTGGCGTTGACAACCCCAAAAATGCCGCCACCGTTGCAAACGGAACTCTCGGCGTATTCCACGGAATGAAGTCGTATTTTTGTCAGGATGAATACGGACAGATAGCGCCGGTTTATTCTATTTCGGCAGGGCTTGACTATCCCGGCATAGGCCCCGAACACGCAAACCTGCACGACACAGGCAGGGCGCAGTATGTTCCGGTGACAGATGACGAGGCGGTAAATGCCTTTGAATATCTTTCAAGGACAGAGGGTATAATACCTGCCATTGAGAGTGCGCATGCGGTTGCGCACGCTATGAGGATAGCTCCGACTATGGACAAGGATAAGATAATAGTAATTAATCTTTCCGGCAGAGGCGACAAGGACGTCGCGGCAATTGCAAGATACAGAGGAGTTGAGATATATGAGTAAAACGGCACAGGCATTTAAAGACGGTAAGGCGTTTATTCCGTTTGTAACGGCAGGCGATCCGGATCTTGAAACAACGAAAAAGCTTATAATTGCGATGGCGGAGAGCGGAGCGGATCTGATAGAGATAGGCATACCGTTTTCGGACCCCGTTGCAGAGGGAATAGTTATCCAGCAGGCGGATGAAAGGGCTTTGTCATCGGGAACGACTACCGACAGGATTTTTGATATGGTCGCTCAGGTAAGAGCGCAGCTTAAATCTCTCCCTTTGGCATTTATGACCTACATAAACCCCATATATGTTTACGGCTGTGAGAAATTTCTTTCACAATGTGAAAAGCTCGGAATCGATGCGGTTATAGTGCCGGATATTCCGTATGAGGAAAAAGACGAGCTTCTGCCGTATTGTAAAAAGCACGGAGTAGACCTTATTTCTTTAATAGCGCCGACATCTGAGGAAAGAATAAAAACCATCGCCGCCGAGGCTCAGGGCTTTTTGTATTGCGTGTCTTCAATGGGCGTTACAGGCGTAAGAAGCGAAATAAAGACGGATATAGGCGCGATGATAAGAAATGTCAGAGAGGTAAGCTCAATACCGACCGCGATAGGCTTTGGTATATCCAATCCTGAAACGGCGCGCAAAATGGCAATGCACGCGGACGGAGTAATAGTCGGCAGCGCCATAGTAAAGCTCTGCGCGCAATACGGAAAGGATTGCGTTGAGCCTGTTAGGGCGTTTGTCAAGGAAATGAAGGACGCAATAAGGGATTTGTAATATTAAGGCTTATTTTGTATTGCGTTGATTTAAGGAAAATTTATGCGGTAAATTAAAAAAGCCCTTGCTCGCACTTATCGGCGCGGCACGGGCTTTTTCTTTGCCGATGCTTAAGATTTTATTTTTTAGCGAGCAGGCGGGGGATTTACGGGGGTGTATAGTGCAGTAACATAGTTTACATAAAGTGCAAGGACATGGTTTACAAATTTGCGATATAATAAAGGCAA
>CANQEU010000011.1 GCA_947595635.1 uncultured Clostridia bacterium | reverse complement strand
ACAATGCAGCGTCGTATACTACTCGCTCAGCTGGCAATGGCTGATTTTTATGTGAAATTTTACTTTTTCACGGCTTTTCGCCGCGCGGCGGGTATAAATTTCTTTTTCTGGAGGTTTTTTATATATCAAAGCAAATTAACAAAAACCGGAACTGGTTCCGGTTTTAAAACATTTTACCTTGGAGAAAAATTATGATTAACAACAACTATTTAAGAAATCAAACTTACCGCGGCAGCAAACAGCGAAAAAAATTTAAAAAAATAACCAACGAGCTGCGCGTAATTGAGCCGACATTCCAAAGCGATGCGTCTATCCCGGCATTGAAGAAAAAATTACTTGCAGTTTTGAGCCATTACGGAAACAACCTGAAATTTGCCGATGCAACAATAACTCCGCAAAGCGCCGCTAACGAGCTGCTTTCTTTTCTCGAATGCCTATCCTTTGATCCAAAAGCTTCTGTCCCATTTTTCCCTTTTAAGAAAACGGATACGGATTTGACTTCATTATTAAATTTCAAAAAGCAACGGTCTTGCTTTCTAATCATGCGCAAGGCTGCATTCGTAAAAAATACAATTGCAGCTAAAAGACGATACAAGAACGCCTGCCCTTATGAGGCAGACGGAATTTACGGAATAGCAAAGTATTCTCTCGTTGTTTTGTATCTTCTTAACGCAGACATGAACTATTATAAAAATATACAAAAACTGAATAACGCGGACATGAACTATTATAAAAATATACAAAAACTGAAATATTCGGTTTACGAAAACCTAGTTTCGTTATATAATTCGCTTTGTTGGCAAGTGGAATGTTATTGTAGGAGCTATCAAAAAAATTCATGCGAGCTTTACTTTGATTTTATACACTGTATATGCAATCTTATTCTTGCAATTTTAGGGAGCAAAATTTATGAAGAAAAAGACGATAATATTTAATAGGCAACCGAATAATAAAAAACAACTTGAAAATTTACTGCTATTTGTGCAGGAAACTGTACACGTATTATACACATATTTTTAAAAATTTTTATTTTTTTCTCAGAAAACCGTAATATGACTGAAGATTAAAAACCGCATAAAATGGGCGATTTAAGAAGTTTTAAAAATTATAAAAATAAAAGAAAACAAACTAATTTGTCCCGCTTATCTCCACCACTTTCAGGCTTGATAAACCCACGGTTTGTCAAGCCTGTTGCTTTGAGTGCAAAATATTACAAAATTCGCTTAAAGCCGGATAAACGATTATAAATAAATAATATTGAGGCGCTTGAAACGAAAGGATTAATATGAAGAAAAAAATATCTGTGCTCATACTTGCAATGTCGGTAATATTGCTGTGCTTATATTTTTATGAAACTAACACCGGCCGTTCAAATCTTGTCTACGCCCCTACCGAACCGGAAACGGAAAGCAGTTATACCGCTGCGCCAACGTTTCCTCAAAAGGAAAACTCCCCCACCGAGGCTGAAAAGCAAGAGACCCCAAAAAAGACGGCAGACGAACACACTATACAAGACTTTGAAATTATATATCAGGAGCCTGAGCTTCCCACAGGCTGCGAAATAACGGCGGCTACCATGGCGCTGAACTATTACGGGCTTAACCCCGATAAGGTGGAAATGGCAACGCATTATCTGCCGAGAGAATCTTTTTATTTTTATTATAACGAAAACGGGATTTACATAGGCCCTGATCTTTACAATGCCTTTCTCGGAGACCCCGCAACCTTAGAAAGCGGTACGGTCTGCGGCCCCGGCGCTATAGTAACCGCAGCCAACGATTTTTTAAAGGACAGAAAAAGCAAGCTGCGCGCAAAGGATATTACCGGCTCGTCGGCTGAAAAGCTTTACAGCCTTGTAAAGCAGGACATCCCGGTAATCGTTTGGATAACCGTATATATGAACGGCAGAGGTGACATCCAGAGCTGGCAGACGGAAGACGGCAATACCGTCGACTGGGGCTTAAACGACCACTGCGGCGTGCTTATCGGCTATACAGAGGATACGGTTATAATCGCAGACCCTATACAGGGTGAAGTGGAATATACTAAGGAGCAGTTTGAAACAACCTTTGAGCAAAGAAACAATCAGTGCGTTATTATAAAATAAAACCGCTCATTTATCTTAATTTTTTGCAAAAAAAAGCAGCGGAAATCCGCTGCATACGCCTAAAAAATTTTCTTACTGCGACCTTCCAAGAAGATAATCGACCGAGACCTCAAGTATATCAGCAAGCGCCACAAGCTCAACGTCAGTCACATATCTTATCTGTCCTTCAAGCTTAGATAACCCGGAGGCGTTCATATCGACTCCGTTCACCTGAAGCTGAGCCAAAAGCTCCTTTTGCTTCATACCCTTCTTTTTTCTTGCCGCTTCAACTCTCGATCCGATTAAATTTCTTGTTCCAAGTTCTTGCTTTCGCAATCTCATTTTTATCACTCCGAAATTAATATATCTTATAGTTTGACGGTACGAGTACAATTATAATACTTAAAAAGAAAAAAAACAAGTTCATTTTACAAAAAAAGCGCCAAAGTTTTTCTTTGCTCGACATTTGTGTGTAAATTAATACATTGCAACTAAATACTGTGATTTTTCTTTGTAAAGACAAGCAAATATTACATATTGTAAAATTATACAGCTGCGGTTCGTCGTATTGTTAATTTTTATTTGTCAGTTTTTACTAAGCGTTTTGACTTTTTCAATAATAATTCACCATAAATTATGGTAAATATTACAGATGCAAATTCGATATTTGAATAAATGTCAATATCAATTTGTTATTATTCCGTATTTTGTCTTTATTCTTTCAAGCTTTTTCCCGATGGGCTTAGCAAGCAAAAGCAGGAATATTATATTTGAAGCCGCATATATCGCCATAATCGGCAGAGAGAACGATACATTTGTAAAATACCTTGCTAAATTAAAGCCCTCTTCAGCCCAGAGCGTTGTCCATACGTCCATTACCATAGAGAATATAACGCCTGCCACACCGCCCCACAAGGCGAGTATGGCGGTGTTTTTTTTGAGATATTTTGACAGCAGTCCGCTTAAAAGTCCTATCAACCCCCATACCGTCATCTGAAACGGGGTCCACGGCCCCTGACCGAAATAAAAATTTGAAAGCAGTGCGCAAAACGCGCCTGTAATATAGCCTGACTCACTGCCGAAATACACTGCCGTGATAATGACTATTGCGGTTACCGGCTTAAAGAACGCAATTGGCGAAAAAATAAATCTTCCCGCCACCGAAAGCGCCGTCATCACAGCCACAAGCACCACGAGCCTGCCGTTTGCGCTGTTTCTCTCAAAGGCAAGCACAAAGGCGGCGGTTGAAAGCAGCGCCACGGCTATTGAGGCAATGTCGTATCTTTCACGGCCGAGCACAAAGAAAAGGATTATAACGGCTGCCGGAATCGCGACAGCCAAAAGTATAAGTGAAATTGTTTTTTTTAAGCTTTTCATAATATCCTCCTTAAAAGCCGCAAAGCTTTGCAACGTCGCCGCAGCTTATGGCGTTATCGAATAAACCGCGTGAAATTCTGTTAGCCGCCGTTGTGTAAAAGCTGTTGCCGCCAAAAAAGCTCCTCGGCTCTCCCGACGATATTATCTCGCCGTTGAAAAGCATGGCGCAGCGGCTTGAATAGCTTGCGGCGTATTCAATATCGTGAGTTACCGTTACTACCGTCATTCCGTCGTAGCGCATATTTTCAACCAAAGCGGCAAGCTCACGTTTTCCGGCAGGGTCTATACCCTTTGTCGGCTCGTCAAGAAGCATAACGTCCGGTCTGCATATCATCAGCTTGGCAAGAGCCGCACGCTGAGTTTCGCCTCCGCTTAAATCATAGGGATGTCTGTCAAGCAAGCCTTCAAGGCGAAAAATCTGTTTCAACCCGTCTATCTTATTTTCCGCGTCCTCCTTGCCCAGCCCGTTTTCAAGGCAGGTAAGCTTTAGATCCTCAATTAAGGAGTCCTTAAGAAAGACCATTTCCGCCTGCTGCGGCAGAAGCGCAAAGCTTAAACCCTTTTTATGCTTTACACTGCCCATATACGGCTTTATACGGGAGCAAATCAGCTTTAGCAAAGTGCTTTTGCCGACTCCGTTAGCTCCAAGAATGCACAGATTGTCGCCGGAATATATATCAAGGCTCAAATCCTTTATTATATCCTCGCTGTTTTTAAGGTATCTGAAGCGCAGGTCTTTAAGTCTTATAAGCTTATCGCCTGTTTTTTCATTTTCTTTACTGTTAAGCTTTGCTCCGGCACGGTCTGAAAACCTCTCTTTAAGATACGCCCTGCCCTCCCGAACATTGAGCGGACATTTCCCCTTTCCGCCTGTCATTGAGAAAATTCTGGCGGCAGCCGGAAGTGAGGCGAACATTTCTTCGTCCGCTTCGGCTATTATCCGCTCGCTTACCTCCCTCGGAGCGCCGACGCATTTTATCATACCGTCCTGCATAACCGCCACACGGTCGGCAAGGACAAAGGCGTCCTCAAGGCGGTGCTCTGTCATTATCACGGTGGTGCCCATCTCACGGTTAAGGCGCATAACCGCGTTTAAAAATTCCCTTGCCGCTATAGGGTCAAGCTGAGATACGGGCTCGTCAAGAAGCAATATTCTCGGCTGCATTGCCATAACAGACGCGAGATTTAAAATCTGAAGCTGACCGCCGGACAGCTCTGAGGTCTTTTTTTCAAACCAGGAGGATATTCCGAGGAAGCTTGCCATCTCGCCCGTTCTGAGCCTTATGGTGTTTTTATCAAGACCCATATTTTCAAGCGCGAACGCAAGCTCGTGCCAGACCTTGTCAGTGACGATTTGGCTATGCGGATTTTGCATTACAAAGCCTATATCAAAAACGTCGGCTTTTTTTTCGGCGTTTCCGAACAGTGTTATCTCGCCTTGAAGCTCTCCGCACGGCGCAAGCTCTTTCTTCAAAAGCCTTAACAGCGTTGTTTTTCCGCTGCCGCTGCTTCCGCACACAAGCAGTATTTCCCCCTCCTCAACAGAAAGGTCAATACCGTTTAAAGCCTGCTTTTTTTCATTTGGGTATGCGAATTTTAAATTCTTGACGCCAAGTATCTCCACTTCAACTCACCCCACAGATTTATAAGAGAAGGCAAAATAAAATATGCCGCGGCTATTATATATGCCGCGTTAAATTTCAAAGGGTCTGCCTCGGGATAATAATTAAATTCCATTGCTCCGCCGAAAAAGAACATAAACACAATCCAAAGCAGCGAAACCGCAATCATAATTGCGTCTGAAGCTTTAAAGCGAAAGCGGGAATACGACACCCTTTTTCCTTTACCGTATCCCCTTGCCCGCATTGAATCGGAGCGCTCGGCGGCGCCCTCAAGCGAACGGGTTATAAGGCAGGAAAACACTGCCGCATAACGCTTTATTCGCTTTATCGCGCTTTTGCCGGACGGCAAAAGCGCAGAGTGTATTTCAAGCATTTCCTTTCCCTCGCTTATAAACGACGGGACAAGCCGAAGCGCCATTGAAATGATAAGAGCCGCCTTTGGCATAACGGAGCCGAAAAGACACAAAAATTTGTCGGAGGTTATAACGTCGTTATAACACGAAAACCACATAAGCACCGCCATTATCATCATACCGAGGTAAACGCCGTAAATAACGGCTTCAAGGGTAATTTGATTGCCGTTTAAAAAAAACAGTACGGTCACGCCGTTGTGACTGAACAGAGGATTTGAAAGAGCCGTAAGAATAAATATTATAAAATACAGCCAAATTCCGCCGCGCAAGCCGAGCACAGCGTAAAACAGCATTGCGCCGGCAAGAGAAAGCGCCGCAATTACTATATTTCTGCTGAACATTGTAACGCAAAGCGCCGAAACAAAATACAAAAACGACGCAAGAGGATGAAAGGCAGAAAACCTTTGCACTGTCAAATCCCCCTTTAATAAAGATTAATGTCATAAATACATCCATTCAGCCGCCGCTCAAACCATAGCAGGCTTTAAAATCGAGCCTGTATAAGCTCGGCTTATATTTAAATCGTCGCATAAGGCTTTGCCGATCATTTTTCCGGCCTAAAGCCTATGCGACAGTATTATATAAAGAAATTTAATATGATATATTCAATTTAAAACGTCGGCGCCAAGGTCATATCCGAGGTCGCAGGTGTATTGCCATTTGACGTAATCCCCGTCCTTGATTTTGTATTCCGAGGCTGAAACATTCGCAAAATCATCGTTTACGCTGTAAAGCCATCCGCTCAGCTCACCGCAGGACATCTCGTAAATATAGTTGATTCCCTGAACATAAACCGAGCCGAGCGAGTTTTGCTCAGGGCCCTGAAATTCCATTTGTATATGCTTGTCCCTTACCGCCCTTTGCAGTAGGGAAAAAGCGGTGTCGTCCTTATTAACGGGATATTTTGTCTTTTTGAGTATTACCCCGTCCTTCGGCACATATTTTTCACTTTTAAGACTGTCGTCAAGCCTGTCGTAATTATTAAGCACAGTTTTGCAATCTATAGAAATAAAGGCATAGCCGTCGGTTTTATCCTGTAAATCGTCCTTTGCATAGTGCTGTTCCACGCTTTGAACCGAGCAGGCGCAAAACGACAGTATACATATAAACGCAAGTATAAGTGTCGCTAAGCGGCGCTTCATTTTATATCCTCCTCAAGCTTAAGCTTGTTTTCATCAGGCTCTATGGCTTCTGCCGAATCGTTATCAGCGGCATTTTCCATATCCTGCTTAAGCATTGCGAAGAAATCGTCCTCCGGATTTTGACTGATCAGACCCTTTTTTCTTTTGTAAAAATAATAACCGACAAATGCGACTATCAATATAAGCCCAAGAATTACAAATGCCGTCGGATTTATGCCCGCGCTCTCTTTGACTGCGTCTGCCGATGCCGCGCTTGGCTGCTTGTTCTTTTCGTTCGCCGCATATACGGTGTTTGTATCAGCGCTTGATTCGGTCTTTGATGATGAGGCTTTAACAGCCTTTGTCTGTTCCCTTTTTGTTTTTTTATCGGACGAGCCGCTGTTCTTTTTTTCGGCTTTTGCCGATGTGGCTTTTTCCTTTTTTTCAGTCTCAGACGATGCGGAGGATAGAGCCTTTTCAGGCTTTTCCGTAGCTTGTGTTGCAAAAGAGGAAGAGCTTGTATTAGTAGGTGAGCTAGAGCCGCTCACCGTGCTTGCCGAGCCTTCGCCGCGAGATGAGGCGTTTTGCGAGGCATTGTTTTCACTTGACGTGACATTTGAGGCACTGCCGTTTTCTTTAACTACAGCTTTTAGCACAGCGCCGTCCTTCATATCAAAAACATTGGTCATACCGTTATAAAAGCGGTCGAGCGCCGCCATGGCGCCAAGAGCCTGTTCGCCTGCCATCGGGTCTGAGCCGCCGCCGTGATTATGCTCAAAGCCTCCGTCGCCGCAGCGAAACGACAGCAGAATATCGACAAGTCTCTTGTTATTTCTTATAAATCTTACATCGCTCTCCGGGTCTATTCCGAGCGTGCAAAGCGCAATTATCGCCTGACTTACGCTTTCGCTGTTGACCGTCCCGAACGATGAATAGCCGCCCTCGTCAAGCTGTGCCTGCGCCAAGCGCTCAACGCCCTCGTTTATTATCTGACCTATTTTTTTAGTTACTGTCTTTCTTTTGCTGTAATTCGGATTATATGTGTATTCTTTGTCGCTGCTCCTGTAAGGCGCAAGAGCGTAAAGAGCCATTGCCGTTGTGTCGACATCGGAGCTTTTTGCCGTCGGAAGCAGCGAAAAGCCGCCGTCCTTAGTCTGATATTTTAATATCTCGTTTATTATTTCGTCCCTTGTGTATCCGCTGCCGTCAGGAATAACCGCCGCCGTGCCGTCGAGGGCTATCAGCCCCCAAAGCCAGCCGTTAAGCCCCTGTTTGCCAAGTGAAGCGGTTTTATTTCTGTTATAAACTCCGTCGGCTATGAGGTTATGCCCTCCCACATTAAACGGGTCGCCGCCTGCCGACTTGACCGCAAGCGCAATGCGGTGATAATCCGTTGCGTATTTTTCGGAAAGAGTCCCCTCCTCCCTATATTTCCTGTCCACATATGAGCTTATAGCATTAAGATAATTACTCGGCTCGTCCTCAAACGAGAGCCTGCCCATATAAAAGGCATACCATTCATAACCTGAGCTTTTCTCAATCGTTTTGCACAGCTTGACCGTAAACAGGCAGCCGCCGTTTCCCGCAGTGCTGCTTATCCATTTTACTATTCCCTTTGCATACTCCTTGAAATCACCGTTTGAATATGCCGACGAACTCACGGAACACAGGCAGAGCGTTGATGCGATTAATACGGCTGTTAATAAAACCGACGTTATTTTTTTCATAACTATCCTCCCGTTACACCCGGCTTTGGCAAGGGCGCAGCATAAATGCTGCGCCCGTATTTTAGCCGCTTACTTTTCTTATCACACAGGCAGCTTACGCCGAAATTCCGGCAATCATCTTCTGCACGTCTATTGCGTCCGAAACGCTGACTGCCTCATCGCTGTTGAAATCGGCAATACACTGTCCGGCAGCGTCGAGCCGTTCAATATCCGCAATGTGCTTTTGTATCATTATTGCGTCTGCAACGGTCACACTGCCGTTGTTATCAATATCGCCTATTGAAGCGGCACCGTCTTTAAGCGCATTGTAAGCTTCAAGCGCGCTGTCAGTTTCCTTTTGGTCTGCCGGAATATTCTCGGCCGTCCTTATCATCTTTATATATGCGTTGTAGCCCGGCGTGAATTTTTCTTCATTTGCGCAGGCTATCGCCCTTGTAAGCTCCGTTTTATCCGAAACCGAATAAAAATCACTGTCATATCCCCACATTGGCATTCCCATCAAATCGGCAAGCCCAACGTCCGCTCCGCAGTCAAGAGAAAACTGCAATCTTATAACGTCGCCCGGCTTAAGCTCTGTCTGCGACATCGAAAGCTGCATACTCTCCGCGTCGGGTTTATTGACCGTGAACAACCAGCCCGACAGCGCAGTATAATCATACTGACCGAGCGAGTCGGGGCTTCCCTCGTCTATATATTCGCTGAAAAGGACGTCCTCACAAAGCTCATCGTCATACCCGACTACTGCGTCCGTTATGTATGAGGGTATGTTCTCGGTATGCGCAAAGCTTACGCTTTCAAGATAAAAGCCTCCGCCGGTTGCGGCTTCATATGATATGCTCTTTTGCTCAAAAAGCTTTATCAGAGCTTTATCGACGGTATCGCCCGGCTCAAAGCTTACCTTGGTGGGTTCGACAACATAACCGCATCCGATTGAAAACGCCTCGACAGAAATAATAGCCGTATTGTCTGTTTCGGTCTGCTGAGCGCCCGCGTTTATCCCGAACGCGCCAAACGCAAGCGCAGCGGCTGTTACAGCCGCAGTAATTTTTTTGATTGACTTCATTTTTAATTCCTCCGATTAAAATTATTTTTCGGAGAAATAAAAAAGCGCCATATAGGCGCAGCAATGCTGTAAAAACAGACAGCAGCGCATTTTCCTCCGAAATGTCGGCTTAACATAAATACGGCAGGTCTCCTGGCTCAAAATCATCCTACGGCTCGTCTTCCCAACATTAAGTCAGTGACGCAGTGAGCTTTCGTCATTATTACAGTAGCGGGGACTGCTGCGGATTCTAACCGCATTCCCTTTTAATTTCTGTTACAAAAACCGTAAATATTTATTAAGTTGTTTTTAGTTTAAACCATATAGAGACTTATGTCAAGGAAATCTTTTCCGGCTCAAAGGCACAATCCTCCTGAAAGCAGACGGCAGCGCAAAGCGATTCTATATTAAAAAGCCTGAAGCTCCAGCGCGCACTGTCATCGCTGTTAAGTATTATTTTTTCACCTGAAATATCAAACTGAAAGCTTTTTGGAGCAAGCGAAAAGCCGAGCCCCCTCGCCTTCATATAGCTTTCCTTCAGACACCATAGCCTGTAAAAATCCCCGTCCGCATTTTGAGAGCACTTAAGATAGGAAATCTCAGGCTCAGCGAAAACAAGCCTTGCTATATTCATATGCTCTCTTTCGCCTCGGCATTGTATGTCAAGTCCTATCGGCTTATCTGAAACTATAACGGCGGCTGTGCCGCCGCTGTGCGATATTGATATATAGCCACCGCCTCTAAGACGCGGACAGCCGTTTTCGTCCTTATAAAAAATATTTTTTACATTCAGCGTCCTGTCAAGCAAAATGCCTACCGCAAGGCAGTCAAGCCTGTCCCTTTCCTGCTTAAGACGCATAAACTGATTTAAGCGCTCGTCCGACAGTATGTCGCGCTCGCTGCCGAGCATAGACCTTGCTTCCTCGCTTTTCATATATACAAGTCTTATCATAATATCACCGCACCGTAAAGCTTGTCCTTAGTATAAATTTTCGGCTGTGATTTGTCAATTAAGCTTAATTATAAAAACGGTAGCACCCATAAGCCGAAAAAGACTTACGGGTGCTAAGCCGCCGTTTTTACTTATAACCGATGTTTCATTTTCCTCTGCTGTATTTTTTTCTTGTAGCCATTCCGCCCCTTATATGTCTTTGCGCCTTGTTTATCTCAAGAACATTCTTAACCTCGCTGTAAAGTCCGGGGTCAACTCCCCGCAGTCTTTCGCTCACGTCCTTATGTACCGTGCTTTTGCTTACTCCGAATTTTTTTGCGGCGCTGCGAACCGTTGCCCCGTTCTCTATTATATATTCTCCAAGCTCCACGGCTCTTTCCTCTACTATCCCTTTCAAAAATATCAGCCTCCCGACGGTTTGATTACTAATTTATATGTTATCTGCGGAAAACATTATTACTAATATTCGGATATAGCCGTTTTTAATTGGTTTTTTCTATATAAGAATTAAATGCGTATTTTTTCCTCATTTTTAAAATAAAAAAAGATATATAGATAAAAATGTTGATAATTACTGCAATAAATTAGATTTTTTTGTTGACAAAACGTTAAATTTTATTTATAATAAAGTAAAATAACTGTAGAAGGAGTAATATATATGACAATGCTGACCAAAAGCGAAGTAGAAATAATGGAGGTTCTCTGGAAAGAAGGCAAGCCGCTCACCAGCTCTGATATTATTTCTCTGTCGGATAACCGCACGTGGAAGAAAAGCTATGTTCATCTTCTCCTCAATTCTTTGCTCAGCAAAGATATGATAGAAGTTGTCGGCTTTGTTAAAACCACAAAAAACTATGCCCGCACCTTTGATGTTAAAATCTCAAAGGAGGAGTATTCCGTTGAGCAGTTTACAAACATGAAAAGCTTTAAGGAGACCGATATTCCAAAAATCGTTGCCGCTTTGATTACAAAAACCGACAACAGCGAGATTATCGGCGAGCTTGAAAAGCTTGTAAAGAAGAGAAAGGCAGAATGCTCTGAGGGTTAATGCCGTTTGGCTCACGTCTTTTCCGTGGGTCTTGGTTGCTTGCCTGTTTTAGCTTTGTTTTTATAAAACAGTTTTAACCGGCAAAATTTGTCTGCATCACAGCACATACACAAGCAAGAAATCTATTATTAAGAAAGCCGGTGAATGACGTTGCTTACAAAAAGCGAAACAGAAATAATGGAGCTTTTGTGGCAAAGCGATGAGCCTATTACAAGCTCTCAGATGATTGAAATGTCTGATGACAGAACATGGAAAAAAAGCTATGTGCATTTATTGATCAATTCTCTGCTCAGCAAGGATATGATCGAGGTTTCCGGTTTTGTTAAAACGACAAAAAATTATGCAAGAACCTTTAGCCCTAAAATTTCAAAAGAGGAATACACCGTAGGTCAATTTACTAATATGAAGTGCTTTACAGAGGAGGACATTCCCAAGGTAGTAAACGCTTTGATATTAAAGACCGAAAACGTAAAGGTGTTTGACGAGCTTTTAAAAATCATAAGGAAAAGAAAAAGCGATCTGAAGTAATCAGAAAAGCCAAGCCGATTTAATTCCATGACGGAAGTTAAAAAACAATAATTTGACCTTAAGGGGGCTTTGTAAAACGATTTTATAAAGTCCCTTTTTGCAAATTTCTTTTTTTGTTGTTTATGGTGATAATTTATCACATTATATCCTATTTACAAGCTTCCTGATGTATAATCATAAACAAACAGATATTGTCTTTAGTTGTTTAATGAAGTTTAACTCGGAGCAAGGCTTAAGAGCCGCTCGCGCCTTGCAAAGCGCAGGGTCTGATTGCGCCGGCAATGTGCCGTGCGTCCGAAGCCGGGTTATAAAGGAGGTATATGAAGCTTGCAGATTACCTTTTTTACAATCGTTATGTCAATAATAACGAGCAGCATCTTGATTTTATTGATTCATTTCCTTTCAAAATCCAAAAGGATGACCGGGATTTTCGGAGTCACAAGTATGACTGTGCTGTTCATCTGTTCGGTACTGCGTATCATACTGCCTATTGAATTTCCCTATAACAACATCGTAATTGAAGATACCGTAGTTTATCCTTTGATTTATAAGTACATACAATATCCGATTTTTGAGCCGTATGTTGAATTTAAAACGTCCGACGGTTTTTCGATTTTACACATCATACTCCTTGTCTGGCTTTTAGTAAGCATAATTCTGTTTGCCCGCTTTGCGCTTAAATACAGACGCTTTATAAAAACCGTTTCTTCCTACACTAACCTTGCAGGCAAAGCAGACAAAAAGCTGTTTAACAAGGTAAAGGCGGAGCTTGGTATAAATAGAAACATTGAGCTTGCGGTTATTGACGAATATATCTCGCCTATGACATTCGGCTTGATAAAGCCCAAGGTCATAATGCCGCTTAACGATTTCAGCGAGGTTGAAAAGAAATATATTTTTATGCACGAGCTTAACCACCGCAAAAATCACGACACGCTCTTAAAGCTGATGATTGAGATATACCGCTGCATTTTCTGGTGGAACCCTCTTTCATATCTTTTGAAATCGGATATGGACTACAAGCTTGAATTAAAATGCGACAGCCGAACGATAAGCAATTGCGGAGATAAAGAGCGAACGGCATATTTAAGCTCAATGCTGAAAAGCCTTAAAATAGCCGGCGCAGAGGAATCGCCTGCCGCAGCGCTTACGGCATCACCGCTTATATCGTCGGAACATACGGGAACAAGTAGGAACGAGATAATAATTGAGCGCTTTAAACTTATAATAAAGCCGCCTAAAAAGAAAATGTCCGCAATGCTTACCAATATTCTTACGGTCGTTATAGGCGCCGTGCTCTTTTTATCGTCATACATCTTTATTATTCAGCCCTCCTCTTCTATTCACGAATTTAACGAACCGGGCGTAATAGCCTATTTTGATGAAAGCAACTGCTACCTTGACCCACAGCCTGACGGCGGATATATGCTGCATTTTCCGGGCGATGGCGATATAGAAACTATATATATTTCAGAGGAAGAATTTAACGAGGGATATTACGACTCTTATCCCGTAATCGACAAATAAATTAATCAGGCGGTTAGTTTAACTTACCGCCTGTATTATTAAACATCACGGTGAATTTTTATCACTATATTAATTTTAAAGTTAAGGAAGGATGATTTACATGAAAAAATCAATAAAGGCTTTACTTTCAATTTCAATGTGCGCCACCGTGCTGCTTTCAAGCGCAATAATCGCCGGAGCACAAACACCGGAGGCGGACGCATCAGGAGCTAAGGCTTCGGCTGCCGCTATAATACCGGGCGATCAGCCGCAGGCTGACGTAATTGTTTGGAAATTCAAAAGCCAAAACGGACATCTGTATAAAAGGCGCTTCAATCAAACGCGCGGAGTATGGTACGATCCTGCATGGATTTTGGTTAAATAATTTAAGCTGCTATATCAAAAGTAAATTTTTTAAGCTTTATTCACCGTGATTAAGTCAAATTCAGATGGCGTTCGCCTATATATGGCGGACGCCATCAATATTTTAAGCAAAAGAAATTAAAGCATCAAAGGGCTATAAAATAAATCTAATGCGGCGAAAAAATTTTCAGCACTTGCAAACGCTTCTTCATTGGGGCTTGTAAGTTTTTTAAATGAGGTATAGAATATAGTAAGTAAAACAATTAAAAAAGAGGTAATCTGTTAAATGACAAAAACAAAAAAGCGTAATTCTCATCAGGTGAATATGATTGAGGGTCCGCTGCTTAAAAAAATACTTTTCTTTGCCCTGCCTCTTGCCGCAAGCAGTATTATTCAACAGCTCTTTAATTCTGCCGACATTGCCGTTGTCGGCAGATTTTCCAGCAGTCAGGCTCTTGCGGCGGTCGGAAGCAACGGCCCCGTGATAAATATTCTTGTTCTGCTTTTTACGGGTCTTTCCGTTGGAGCAAACGTGCTTATTGCACAGTATATAGGTCAGGGCGAAAAGAAGAAGGTGAGCGAAGCGGTTCACACGGTTATTTTGCTCTCCGTTGCGAGCGGTGTTTTTCTGCTTATTTTGGGTCAGGCTATCGCACCTCCTCTGCTTCGGCTGATGAACACCCCGGACGACGTTATAGACCTTGCCACGCTTTATCTCAGGATTTATTTTTTGGGAATGCCCTTTATTATGCTGTATAACTTCGGTTCAGCGGTGCTTCGCAGTATCGGCGACACAAAAAGACCGCTTTACTGCCTTTTGGCTTCGGGCGTTGTCAACGTCGCGTTAAATCTTTTGTTTGTTATTGTATTTAATATGAGCGTTTCAGGCGTTGCAACCGCAACGGTTATTGCCGACGCAATAAGCGCTTTGCTTGTTATGTATTTTCTTTTCACCGAGAAAAACGAGGACATAAGGCTAAGCATAGGTAAATTTAAATTTAAAAAGGAATATCTGATAAGGGTGTTTAAGATAGGAGCGCCGGCAGGCATTCAGGGTATGGTTTTTTCGCTTTCAAATATTTGCATTCAAACATCAGTCAACAGCTTTGGCTCAAACGCGGTTGCAGGCTCGGCAACCGCCCTAAACTTTGAATACATATCATATTTTATAATAAGCGCCTTTAATCAAACAGCCGTTACATTCACAAGCCAAAATTACGGCGCCGGAAAGTTTGACCGCTGCAAAAAGGTTCTTCGGCTGAACTTGCTCTGCGGCTGCCTTATCTGCGCCGCAGTGAGCCTTACATTTGTTATCGGCAGCAGCTTTTTCGTGAGGATTTATACGACTGACGAAAACGTTATACATTATGCCCTTATAAGAATGACGCACGTTATGCTAATAGAATTCGTTACCGGCTTTTATGAAATTACGGGAGCCGCGTTAAGAGGAATAGGACATTCATTGCTGCCGGCTGTGCTTACAATTTTCGGCTCGGTCATTTTCAGAATAGTATGGATATACACAATATTCACCGTATTTAAAAGCTTTGAATCCCTAATGATTGTTTATCCGGTTTCATGGGTAATAACGGGCATAGCCGTTACCCTGTCTTATTTTATTATAAGCAGGCGAGAGTTTTCGGGAATAAAGAGTCTGTCTGCACAGGCGCGTAAGCTCTGAAGTCAAACAGAGTTATTATTAATATTCGCCTATGAATATTGAGCGCAATTTTTAATATATACTCCTTGACAAGAACGCTTTTATTTGCTATATTTATGTATGGCTTTATCGCGATTGTTATATATCAATCGCCTGTTCAGACTCTTTTATGCAAAGCCGAATTAAATAATGTTAAAGGCTATGATTAAGACAGTATGCCGCCCTTGAAAATCACAGAGAGTCCGCGCTTGCTGAAAGCGGATATTAGTAAAAGGCGGAGGAAAATCACTTATGAGCCCCGCGCGTGAGAGTAATTGTAATGTGCGGCGCAATCCTGCGTTACGGGTGATTTTGGAATAAGCTTTTTAAGCTTATCGTTGCTCCAGCAGGTGGTTTATGAGTTTTCAGCCTCATCCTATACGGATGAGGCTTTTATTTTTATCAGGAGGTAAAGCAATGTATAAAAAGGTATCTTCTAATCTCAACTTTGTTGAAAGAGAACAGCAAACCGAAAAATTCTGGAAAGAAAATAATATCTTTGAAAAATCAATGAAATCCCGTGAGGGCTGCAAAACCTACACATTTTACGACGGCCCGCCAACAGCCAACGGCAAGCCGCACATCGGTCATGTGCTGACCCGTGTTATAAAGGACACTATCCCAAGATTTATGACAATGAAGGGCTATATGGTTCCGAGAAAAGCCGGCTGGGACACTCACGGTCTGCCGGTTGAGCTTGAGGTTGAAAAGCTGCTTAACATCGACGGCAAGGAGCAAATTGAATCATACGGTCTTGCTCCGTTTATAGACAAATGTAAGGAAAGCGTATGGAAATATAAGGGTATGTGGGAGGAATTTTCCGACTGCGTAGGCTTCTGGGCTGATATGGACAACCCGTATGTAACCTATCACGACGATTACATTGAGTCCGAATGGTGGGCTTTGAAGCAGATATGGGAGAAAAAGCTGCTATACAAGGGATTTAAAATCGTCCCGTACTGCCCAAGATGCGGAACACCGCTTTCATCGCACGAGGTGGCTCAGGGCTATAAGGACGTTAAGGAACGCTCCGCGGTTGTTCGCTTTAAGGTAAAGGACGAGGACGCCTATATACTCGCATGGACAACTACACCGTGGACCTTGCCGTCAAACGTCGCTCTGTGCGTTAATCCTGACGAGAATTATGTAAAGGTAAAAACAGCCGACGGATATATATATTACATTGCCGAGGCTCTTGCACAGACAGTGCTTGGCGGAGATAAGCCGTCCGCACCGTTTGAAATACTTAAAACCTTCAAGGGCAAGGAGCTTGAGTACAAGGAGTATGAGCCTTTGTTCGGCGGAGCAGAAGAAATTATAGAAAAGCAGCACAAGAAGGCATACTTTGTCACCTGCGACGGCTATGTAACGCTTACAGACGGCACCGGCGTTGTTCACATTGCGCCTGCGTTCGGCGAGGACGACGCAAATGTGGGCAGAAAATATGATTTGCCGTTTGTTCAGCTTGTAGACGGCAAGGGAAATATGACCAAGGAAACCGACTATGAGGGCGTATTCTGCAAGGACGCAGACAAGCAGATACTTATTGACCTTGACAAAAAGGGACTTCTGTTTGACGCACCCAAATTTGAACACAGCTATCCTCACTGCTGGAGATGCGACACACCGCTTATATACTACGCGCGCGAGTCGTGGTTTATAAAAATGACAGCCGTTAAGGACGACCTTATCAAAAACAACAATACCGTAAACTGGATACCTGAATCTATCGGCAAGGGCCGCTTTGGCGACTGGCTGAACAATGTGCTTGACTGGGGCGTTTCAAGAAACAGATATTGGGGTACTCCGCTTAACATTTGGGAATGCGAATGCGGTCATCAGCACTGTGTCGGCAGCAGGCAGGAGCTTTTTGAAATGAGCGGCAACGAGGCGGCAAAGACCGTTGAGCTGCACCGCCCCTATATCGACGAGATAACGCTAACCTGCCCCGAATGCGGCAAGCAGATGCACAGGGTACCGGAGGTTCTCGACTGCTGGTTTGATTCCGGCGCAATGCCATTTGCGCAGCACCACTACCCGTTTGAAAACAAGGAGCTGTTTGAGCAGCAGTTCCCTGCCGACTTCATCTCTGAGGCGGTAGATCAGACAAGAGGCTGGTTCTACACTCTGCTTGCGGAATCAACGCTTCTGTTTAACAAAGCGCCTTATAAAAATGTTATCGTACTCGGACACGTTCAGGACGAGAACGGTCAGAAAATGTCAAAGTCAAAGGGCAATGCGGTCGATCCTATGGACGCTCTGAAAAAGCACGGAGCTGACGCGATTCGCTGGTATTTCTCATCAAACAGCGCACCGTGGCTTCCAAACAAATTCCATGACAAGGCTGTTATTGAGGGTCAGAGAAAGGTTCTCTCCACACTTTGGAACACCTATGCTTTCTATATCCTTTACGCAGACATAGACAAATTCAATCCAAACGACTACAAGCTTGAATATGACAAGCTGTCGGTTATGGACAAGTGGCTGCTTTCAAGGCTTAATTCAACGGTTAAAAGCGTTGACGAAAATCTTTCAAATTACAGAATCCCCGAAACAGCAAGAGCGATACAGACATTTATAGACGAGATGTCGAACTGGTATGTAAGACGCTCAAGGGCAAGATTCTGGAGCAAGGATATGCAGCAGGACAAGATAAACGCATATATGACGCTTTACACCTCATTGCTTACGATTTGCAAGGCGGCTGCGCCTATCCTTCCGTTTATCACCGAGGACATATATCAAAATATTGTAAGAAGCATTGACAAAAACGCCCCGGAGAGCATTCATCTTTGTGACTTCCCGTCCTATGACGATAGCATGATAGATTTGAATCTTGAAACAGATATGGAGCATTTGCTTGACGCGGTAGTGCTCGGACGTTCGTGCAGAAACACCTCTAATATAAAAACAAAGCAGCCGGTCGCAAAAATGTATATCAAGGCGGACTGGAAGCTTTCCGACTACTTCACAGACATTATCGCCGGTGAATTAAACGCCAAGGAGGTTATATTCACCTCGGATGTGAGCAGCTTTACTTCATATTCATTCAAGCCGCAGCTTAGGACTGTCGGCCCGAAATACGGCAAGCTGCTCGGCGGAATAAGGGCGTATCTGTCAGAGGTTGACGGCAACGAAGCCATGGCTCGGCTCAAGTCAGACGGAGCGCTTAAATTCGAGGTAAACGGCGAGGAGGTCGCTCTTGCGGAGGATGACCTTTTGATAAGCGCTGAGCAGGCTGCGGGCTATGTGAGCGCTTCCGACAACGATATAACGGTTGTAATCGACACAAACCTTACTCCCGAGCTTATCGAAGAGGGCTTTGTGCGTGAGATAATAAGCAAGATACAGACAATGCGCAAGGAAGCCGGCTTTGACGTAATTGACAAAATCAAAATTTACGTTTCCGGCAACGACAAGATCGCAGACATAATGAACGGCAACGGCGATAAAATTAAATCGGAGGTACTTGCGACCGAGATCATCATCGGCTCCGCCGCAGGATATACAAAGGATTGGGATATTAACGGCGAAGGCGTTACCATATCGGTTGAAAAGATTTAAAATTAAAACACAGGAGATTAAAAATCCCTTGGGAGCAGTTCACGGCTCTCAGGGGATTTTGGTTTTGTATGTAATTATGTATTATTTCTGCCGTTTTTGAAAGAAAGCAGTTTTCGAAATTTTATTTTTCGATAATCCGTTTAATTTACTTTCTTTTGTTCGGTCTTTCCGCTCCATACGGTATTCTCCATCTCCCGTCGGATTTGTTTTTTTTCGGCATTGCTACTATTTTACCCTCTCGGCACCATCTGCAAACAGTACCGGGAGTTACATTCCACAGCTCAGCCGCCTCCTTAGGAGTCATATAATTCTTATCGCCCACATTTATCACCCCTTATCGCCTCAGTTTTTAGCCAAGGAATTTAAAAGAATGTATGTTTCATCTACCGCACTCAATATATTTGTTTTAAACTTCTTTTCATATAAATCCATTACTGCCGGATATAATGTTTTAATCAAATCTTTTTGATAATATTCAGCTGTACTTTGTGCCGAATCCATCATTCTATCATATTGTCGATTATATTGTTTATTTCTTTCGTGAGCGTCCATAATAGAAAATAGGGCTGCATTCGCGGGGCTTGATGTTATCAAGCCAAATCCAAGACCCTCCGTTGTTATTTTATCCGTAGAAAATTCACTATCGCCCTCATTATGACCTTTGGCGAATACCGCATTGTTTTCATTAATCAACCGATAATAATTATCATGAAAATCGAATACCGCTTTTACTATCGGCTTAAAAATTTCCTCTTGCTTATCCACCTTTAAACCGGCTTTTTCTATTTCTGAAATACAATTTTCTATATGTTCAATCAAATAGACTTGAATTTTTTCAGGCCTTACTTTATTGCCTATATCATTAAGTAAATCATCGTTTACTATTTTTTTATCATTCTCTATCATTTTCAACAGAGCTGTCTTCTTCACTGATTTTGTGCTCATCTCTTTGCCTGATCCTCCTTACCATCATAATAGCCTCACATCTAGCCATCTCCGCTTCTGAGAGAAAAGTAGAGCCAAGAACTTGCCTGCCCACTATCGAATATTGTTTCGCAAGAAAATCATCCGGCGCTAAGCTGTAAACATCCTGATACATGCCGGCGTTGCCTTCTAAATGGCGATAAAGTCTTTCTTTGCATTCGCATCTTAGATAAATAAAAACCAACAGAACAATCAACATAATTATAGCGATAACTGTTATAATATTAATAGAGAGTTTGACCGTTTCCTCATCATTGTAAAGATCAAACGCAATTAATGGAAAAAGGCAACATGCTATAAAAAACATCGGGATACCAATAATCACACAAAAAATTAATCCCCACCTTTTTTTATCATCGTAGCTCGGCAAAAGTTTCCAAATCATATCTAAGCCTCCTAAATAATAAAATTTAAATTTATACGGTTAAGTCTATTATTGCTACATAATAATCACTCCAATTTCAAAAATTAATCATCATCAATAATTTAATCTTTGTAAATGTAAACCATTATTTGTTGATGATAATTATATTTTAGGACAATTTGTCCTATTTGTCAATAGGACAATATGTACTAATTTATAATTATTTTGGTGATAGTAATGAAAACACGAATACGCGATTTGCGCGAGGATAACGATTTAACCCAACAGCAAATTTCGAGCCTGCTTTTATGCGATCAATCTCTTTACTCCAAATATGAAAGAGATGAAAGAGAAATCCCTCTTAATCTTATAATCAAGCTCGCCGATTTTTACAAAACAAGCATTGATTATCTTGTTTTCAGAACCGATAATCCTAATATAAATAATTAAAAATCCCTTGGGAGCAGTTCACGGCTCTCAGGGGATTTTGGTTTAATGCGATTTTATTGTTAATAAATAAAGCGCTATTCATCCTCCTTTGGCAGCTTTTTGAAGAATCTGACCGCGAAAAGGATAGACGGCAAAAACGAAAGCAAATACGACAGCGGCTGCGCCTCCTGAACGCCGCTTATACCTCTTAAATTAGCGAGTATCAAAAGCGTTGGCAGGAAAAACAACCCGTTTCTAAGCGACGACAATACTGACGCGCTAAGCCTCTGGCCGGTGCTTTGCAGCTGCATCTCTATTATTGCGCACGGCGGCAAAAACAGCAGGGCGGCGCACTGAAGCACAAGAGCCCACGAGCCTATATCTATAACGGTCGGGTCGTTGCGGAAAACTCCTATCAGGCTGCCGGAAAAAATAATGACCGGAATTATGAGTATTACCAATATAATCTCAGACAAAAACGTTGTAAACGCAAAGCCCTTTCTTACACGATTGTATTTTCCCGCGCCGTAATTAAAGGCGCTGACAGGCTGAAAGCCCTGCCCCACTCCGATTATAACAGACATAACGAGCATCGTTATTCTTGAAACTATACTCATTGCGGCCACCGCCGCGTCTCCGCCGTAAATTGCCGCTTCGTAATTGAGCAAGACTGTTGTAATACTGTTAAGCCCTTGTCTTAAAAGGCTCGGAAGTCCTGTTGTTACAATATTGAATATCGTTTTTAAATTTACCGTGACCTTGCGTATTGATATTCTCGACTGGGTTTTCTTTCTTATAAACATACTCAAAAGTATGCAAAAGCTTATAACCTGAGATATTGCGGTGGCAAGACCTGCGCCGGATATGCCCATATTGAATGCGAAAATAAAAACAGGGTCAAGCCCAATGTTCAGCACAGCGCCGGTAAACAAGCCTATCATACCGAGCATCGCCTTGCCTTCAAAGCGAAGTATGTTATTAAGCACAAAGCTTGTCGTAATAAACGGCGTTGCGGCAAGAATATATATTAAATAATTTATGGCATACGGCGCTATCGTTTCAGTGCTGCCAAGCATAACCACAAGCGGATTTATTCCTATAAACCCGACTATCGCAATAATCGTGCTGACCGCGAGCGTGAGAAAAAAACCGGTTGAGGCTATTATGCTTGCGTTTTCATCGTCCTTGCTGCCGAGCATTCTTGAAATTATACTGCCGGAGCCTTGTCCGAACATAAAGCCTATAGCCTGTATTATAGCCATAAAGCCGAAAACTACGCCTACAGCTCCGCTCGCGCTGTTTCCAAGCTGTCCGACAAACGCAGTGTCAGCCATATTATATACGTTTGTAACAAGCATACTTATTATTGTCGGTATCGAAAGCCTTATTATCAGTGACGACACCGGCGTTTGTGTCATAAACTCATACTGCGACCTTGATTTACTTTTGCCCATTTCCTATCCCCTGCTTTAACTTATCTAATTTAATTATAGCACCTTTCGATTGATTTTTACAGGTTTAAATTTACAGTGTTCAATCGCGGAATATAAAAGCAAAAAAGCAGCGCAAGGACAGTAGCCCAATCGCTGCTTTAACATTTTAAATTTATCTTTTCCTGCCGCCTAAGAGGCTTCAGCTTATGTATTTTTTAGCGCCATTAATTTAACGCCCGTTACACAGTGCCCCGTCCTTTTTGGCAGATTAATGTATGCTATGATTAAATCAAATCCACCTGCCGAGTATCTTCTTTGGCTTTCTTACAACCGGTACATCAACATATCTGCCGTTGAACACATCGTTGCTGTTTTTATTTATCCAATCCGCATAATCATCGCCAAGCTTCTTGCGTATGACGGAAATCGCCTCCGCAAACCTCGGCGGACGCTTTTTCATCGAATGAGCGTCGCTGCTGATTAGCTGCGCTATCTCCCATTTAAGATATTTAATCGCCATCGCAGACGGCTCGTTTTTGCCTATGATGGCGCCTGCATTCACCTGAGCCACACAGCCCTTCATAACAAGGTTATAAAGCTCTACGGGATTGTCTTCAAAATACGGATAGCGCTCAACGTGCGCCAAGATTGGTATGTATCCCCTGTTTAAAATATCAGTGAGCGTATGGGTAAGCCCATACGGTCTTGTAGTTAAGGGGAACTCAATAAGTATATACTTCGTACCCTCAAAGCACAGCGGGTCAAGCTCATACTCGTTAAGCTTTACGGAAAAAAACACCTCAGCCCCAAGCTTTGCGTTTATTCCGAGCTCCTGAAATTCAGGCGAGGACGAAAGCGCCTCAAAGCTGTGCTGTCTCGCCTGAACAAATTTGTCAAGGGAAGTTCTCTCGAAATTAAAGTGAGGGGTAAACATTATTGATGAAATATGCTGGCGCTTTTCCTCTTTAATCAGAGTTACAGATTCCTCTATATTTTTTGCGCCGTCGTCAATACCCTGTAGAATATGGCAGTGAAGATCAATCATTTTTTTCTTCTTTCTGCTGCGGTCTGTGTCCGTATCCGTAACCGTAGCCATAGCCGTAATGGTTGCTGTAATAATAGTAGTTATAATTTGAATATCCGCCCGACGCTCTCTCGCTGTAGTTAGTATAAATAGCGCCGAATATCTTAACACCGGCGTTTTCAAGATGCTTTTTCGCCCTTGAAACTATGCCCTTCTCCGTTGAATCGTGCTTAATTACAAATATCGCGCCGTCCATATATCTTCCAAGCGCGGCGGCGTCCGTAACTAAGAATACCGGCGGAGTATCATATATAACATAATCGTATTCCTGAGCAAGCTGGTCTACAAGCTCCTTCATTTTTTCACTCGCCAAAAGCTCTGACGGGTTCGGAGGCGTTGAACCGGCAAAGAGTATGCTCAAATCCATATCCTTTACCTTTCTTACTATATCCTTAAGCTCAACCTTGCCCATAAGCAGGTTTGTAAGTCCGTCGGCATTTCTGGGAGCGTCAAAAAATCTGTATATAGTCGGTTTTCTCAAATCGCACTCAACAAAGCACACCTTTTTTCCGTAGCCCGAAAGAGTGAGCGCAAGATTGAAGGAGGTGTTCGTCTTTCCCTCGTCGGCAAGAGATGATGTGACCATTATATTTTTGCAATTTTCAGCCGCCGTAATAAATTCAAGATTTGTACAAAGCATTTTGTATGCCTCTACAAAGTTGAACGGCGCGTTTTTATTTGATATACTGTAAAGCTTTTTTGTGCTTGGTTTTTTCTTTTTCTTGAACATATTTTTTACACTCATTTGCTAAACTCCCTTTCGTCAATTACAGGAATTACTCCGAGCAGCGGAATGTGAAGCGTTCTCATTACGTCGTCCTCAGTCTTAAATGTGTTGTTAAGGAACTCCTTGAGGAACACGATTACAAGTATAAGAATAAGACCGACAAGAGCGCCGAGCAGGGTGTTCCTTGAAAGACTCGGGCTCACCGGGTTACCGTCGTTTTCAAATCTCGCGTCGTCTATCCTCTTAACGGAACCGGCGTCAACCTTGTCCTTAATTATCTGCGGCGAAACATCAATAACGTCGGCAATTACCTTCTTCGCAAAATCCTTATCTGTATTTCGCATTGATATTCTTATTACCTGCGTATTATTTACACTGGAAACCGAGATAGCCTTGCTCAGCTCCTCGTATGTTATATTAAGCTTTAAATCGTCAATAACCTTTTGAAGCACCGTGTCCGACTTAATTATAATGGCGTAAACATCGGCAAGGCTCTGCGCGGCGACAATCTCATTTGAGTTTACCGGAGATGAATCCTTCTTTTCGTTGTTTACTATCAATGTTGCATATGCCTCATACTGCTTTGGCAGAAAAAACATTGAACCTACAAGCGCCATTCCCGCAACAATAATAGTAACAAGAATTATCGGAAGAACATTCCGCCTGAGCACATCAAATATGACCTTTAGGTCAATTTCTCTTTCAACGGTTTCGCTTCTGTTCTCGTCCATTTAATACTCTCCTCACAATAAAAAGATAATAAAATATTTTCAGAAAAAAATATTATGTCCATAGCAGACCAAACTAACAATATAATAATACACCAAGACAACAAAAGTCAACAAAAAGATACCTGTAAAGATTTTTTTCACCGTTTTACACAAAAGACATAAATCAAAAAAGATTTTGTTTGATATTGCGCCGAATTGCCTGAAAATTAAAGGAAAAAACAAGGAAACCATTTACATATATAAACTATAATTTGCAGCTGCGGCGATAATATTACACCAGGGAATGAGCTATGTTAAAAATAGGCTTATTGACAAGCGAATATTCAAGCACATATTATATTTTTATTATTTAAATTTATAATATTTTAATTTTTCTATATTGCGGATTTGATTATAACATAATTGCCGCATAAATAGAATAACGAATATATTTGCTTATTTATTTAATTTTTTCATATTTTGCACAATATTTATCAACTGATTTTATCTTTGTTGTGATTTTAACCTGTTTTTTTGTTTTTATACAATATTTTATTGTAAATCATTACTGTTATGCTGCTATTATTTTGAATAATTACCAAAATATAATGAATTGCGAATATAATATTTAATCTTAAAAAATATTGACATTATGCGACGATGAGGGTATAATATTCGTAGTTTGGATTATAGGCTTTATTGTAATTCAAATCAGAATTTTCAGAAAGGAAGTAATAAACATGAAGAAAATCGTGAAGGTTCTTTCAACTGCTGCTCTTGCTGCCGTTGTAACCGTTACCGCTTCAACCGCTGCTTTTGCTGCCGGCATCAACGCTGCTGAGCAGAGCATTCTTGACGAGCTTAGCACAACGGTAACAATGAACGGTGTTGTTAAGTCAATTCCGGATCAGTACATCAACCAGGCTGAGAACTACTTTAACACAGTTGAAATAACCGAAGAGCAGGCAAGCGCTGCGGTAGCTGCTATCGAAGATGCTAAGGCTTTTCTTGCAAGCGCAGGCGTTTCAGCTTATGCAGATCTTACACCTGAGCAGGTTAAAGTTTTTACAGATAAGGTGCAGAACGCTCTTACTCCTTTAGGCCTTACTCTTCAGTACACCTCTGCCAGCTCAATTGCCATTGTTGACGCTAACGGCAACGTTGTTGCTTCATCAATTGCCGGCGGCTCAAGCTCAAACGGTGGTTCAAGTAACGGCACAACCGGCGGCACAGCAGGCGGCAGCACTGTAACTGATAATCCTATTAAGACGACAGGTGCAGACTTCAATATTCCGGGTATTGCAGTTGTTGCAGGTGTTGGCATTGTGCTGGTATCTGCTGCCGGCGTTTACGTTCTTAAGACAACTAAGAGCAAAGATGGCGCACAAGCATAATAATTCAAAACACCATTCTTTTAATGGGAAGAATTTTGTAATTCTTCCCATTATCTTTTGTGTGGGAATATTATTAGTAACCTATTTCACCCTTGCCCCGTCTGCTTCCACTCTTGTTTCCGTCGGAAGTCTGTTCTTCTCTGACAGGGATATGGATTTTTCTGAAGATTTTAACAATATTTTCGTACCCGTAACGGATCCCGTATCGGACAAAAAGTCGTCCATTCCGTTGTCTGAGATACAGTTTCCCCAAAAAGGCGAACAGTTCGGCGAAATTAAAATCAAAGATTGCCAGATAGACGCAAGGCTGTTTTTCGGAGATGATAATGTCTCGCTTAATAATGGTGTAGGAATTTACACCGGCAGTTCAATTCCCGGATATGGTAAAACCATACTTGCTGCCGGACACAACAACACATATTTCAACGGCTTGAAATATGCCAAAAAAGGACAAAAAATTGAAATTAAGACCAGCTACGGCAACTTTACCTACGAGATAACCGACATAAAGATAAAGGATCACACAGATACCTCCGCTTACGATTTGAGCGCGGATTATGAAAACTTGATTTTATACACTTGCTATCCGTTTGATGAGCTTGGTCTTACACCTCAGCGATGCTTTGTGTATGCAAAGCCCGCTGAGTCCAATTTGGAAATAGACAAAAATAAATAATCGTGAGGTCTTTTTCATATGGAGCTACAAAGCAACCCAACCAAACAGCACGGCAGCAGCAACGGCGAACATTATCACCACCATCATCACCGTTCAAGGGTTAAGCCGGTTGTATATTGTATCTTGTCTTTCATTCTTGCGTTCGTACTGTTTGCACTTTCTATATGTACGGTTTTGAAAACTACCGTGTTTTCAAAGGACTTTATTATTAACAGCATTAATTCCAGCGGATATTGCTCAAATATTAATGAGGAGCTCAAAAACGAGCTTATAAGCCTTGGAAACGCAAGCGGTCTTGACAAGGATTTTGTCAACAAGTTTGTTGACTCGCTTGATATTGAAAACGCTATTGAGGACTATATATCAAACTTCTACTCCAATAAAAGCACGTTGGTTGAAACTATTCAATTTAAACAGCAGCTTAAGTATTCTATTGATGAATATATAAAGGAAAAGAATTTTGATCCGAAAGCGGCAAGCGATGAAAATATAGCTTATCTTATCGACGTTGCCACAGAAAGATATACCGCCGTCATCTCTATCCCCTTCTTCTCTGTAATGGCAAATTATATAAGCAAGTATCAAACGCCCCTTACAATGGTAATATTAGGGCTTTGCGCCGCTGCTTTGATTATTATTGCAATTATATTCTTCTCCAATAAATACAAGCACAGAAGATTCAGATATATCAGCTACGGCTTTGGCGGAGCCTTTCTTGCCACGGCGTTTATACCGGCTCTTGTTTTTATATCTAATAAAATATCGCAGGTTAATATTGAAATCCGTTCGCTTTACAATTTGTTTGTAAATTATATGAACACGCTTTTTTTAAATTTCTGGATATATGCCGGAATATATCTTTTAATTGCAATTCTGACATTTATACTCAGCAGAAAATATTATAAAAAGATAACGTCGCATTAAGCTTAATAAAAATGATTGCAGGCAGACTGTCCGTAAGCACGGCAGTCTGTTTTTTATTTAAAAAATATTCCGCCTGCCGGCTTTGCCTGAATTGACTTTGACGTTTAATAAATATAAAATAAAGCTGTAGTTTTAAATCGGCAAGGCATAAGCTTTATTCGATTTGAATTTTAATTATGGGAGCTGAAGGCATTGAGCAAAAAAGAAATCGCGAAAAGATACACACTTTTTATTATAGGCTTGTTTTTTTCGGCTCTCGGCGTCGCATTTACAAAGCACGGAGAATTGGGCGTTTCCCCTATCTCGTCCGTTGCAAACGTTCTCAGCTTCAAATTTGACTTTTTTACTATAGGAACGTGGCTTATAATATGGAACTGCGTTTTAATAGTCGGTCAAATAATAATACTGCGCAAAAGCTTTAAGCTAATTCAGCTTTTGCAGGTTCCGCTGTCGTTTTTGTTTGGCTGGTTCACAGACCTTGGAATGCTGATAGTATCCTTTATTCCGGCGGAGAATTATTTTGTAAGGCTCATTATGGTAATAATCGGAATAATCGTATTGGGCTTTGGAATTTCACTTGCGGTTATTGCAAATGTGATTATGAACTCAGGCGAGGCGTTTGTTAAAGCGGTCGCCGACGTCACGCACAGGCAGTTTGGAAACATAAAAATAATTTTTGACGTATGCAACGTCACTCTTGCCGTAATTTTATCGCTGATTTTATTCGATTTTCAGCTTATAGGCATAAGGGAAGGAACTGTAATATCCGCTTTTCTTACAGGAGCGGCAGTAAAATTCTTTAACAGAATATTAAGCAAGCCGTTGAACAAGCTGCTGATTTAATTCTTTAAAATAAAAAACAACGCGCACACAGGCTATAAGCTTTGTGTGCGCTTTTATTTTTCCGAAATGGAAATAATTAAGACCTTTCGACAGGGTGATAATTATTTCTGCCTTTCCTCCATTTTCTTTTGTATTCTTATGTCGCTGCCCTCGAAAAAAAGTATTCGGCAGTATCCGCTTATTCTTGAAACAAATCTATCCGTATAATTCTTCTCAAGCTCCGCTATTGAAAGGTTTGTGCTTATTATGGTGGGCTTGCCCTTGGTTATTCGCAAATTAAAAACATTATATACCGCGCTTTTAGAAAATGCCGTTACAAACTCCGTTCCAAGGTCGTCTATTATCAGCAAATCGCATTCCGACAGTATCCTTGCCGTTATCTCTGTTGACGACGGCTCTCTGCCAAACTGGTATTCCTCAAGCGCGGACACCATTTCGGGGGCTGAAATATATATAACTCCGCTGCCGTTATTGATAACACGGTTGGCTATAGAAAGCGCAAGATGAGTTTTTCCGAGTCCCGTTCCGCCGGTCATAACTATACTGTCGCTGCTTTGGCTGAATGTATTTGCGTATTCAACGCAGTAGTTAAATATATTGCTCATTTTGCGGCGATTTTCTTCAGGGTAGTATTTTAACTCAAAGCTCTCAAAATCGCAAAGAGAAAGCGGAGAACGGCGGTTTAAGTCATCACAGGCTATCTGCTTTACAAGCTTTTCATAGCATTGGCAGACAACGCCGTCGATATTGCCCTTATCAGAGCATTTTTCACACACATAGTGCGGAGAAAGAGCCTTCTCGCTCACTCCCGCCTCATCGTACAGCCTATTAAGCTCCTGCTGGAGAGCAAGATTTTTCTCTTTGATTTTTTCAAGCTGCTCCTTATCGCCGGACATCACAGTTCTTGCTATTTCGGTAAAGGTATGGCTAAGCTGCTCCTCTATCTCCAACGCCTTCGGATTTGCCTCGTAAAAGGCAAGGCGAAGCTTTTCCGCGTTGCGCTGCGCGGAAAGCCTGCGCTCGTTTAATATTCTGTCGGCTCTGTCATATACGCTTTTACTGTATCCCATTTAGGCACCGCCTTACTTAAATTCATCAAAGCTTTCTATCTGCGAAATATCATAAGAGGTCTTTTTGCTCTTTTTCGGCTTATCGCCGGACGACTTAAGCTCCTCAATTTCTTTTATGGTATGCGCTCCGCTTTTATGCCATTTTTTTATTATGCCGTCAATGTATTTTAAATTGTAATCGCCTTTGCTGTCTAAGCAGATCTCATAGGCGAGCCTTATTGCGTCGCGCTTGTAGCCCCATTCGTTTATCCAGCGATTTGCTGTCTCTCTCTGAAATTTTGACGGCGAGCCTGGCGATTTTATGCCGAATATATTGCTTACTTTGCTCCACGCGTCGCACTGGCTTGAAAATTCCTTTATTTTTTCCTCTGCCTTTGATATATCGTCAACGCCCTCTTTTGCCCATGAAATTCCGACGCTTTCAATATATTTCATACCGAACTTTTCACGGCTGACGCAAAATTGCAGAAGCATTGTTATTACATTGACCGGCAGCCCGTCCATATCGTGAAGATTTAATAAAATTCCGAGATCGCCCGTTGACAGCGGCTTGCCTATGATAGACTGCGCCTCGTCAACAAGGAATGCAAATTCTTCATCCTGCGTTATTCTTTTGGCTATGTACGGCCCGTCAGGTCTTGGCGGTTTCGTCGGCGTTCTTTCCGATTTTGCTTTATCCTCTGCCTTTTTTTCGGAAGCGCCGCTGTCGAGCGAATTAAGAGCGACTGCTTCGTCACTGTCGGGAACAAGGTCAGAATCGAGCCTTTTGAGCATATTGCAGCTTACCCAGAAATTCACGCTGTCGCTCACATCGGCAGGGTGCATTGACAGCGCTTTGCCTATTGTTTCTGTATTAACTGTTTCTCCGCTGTGACGAAGCACATACAGCAGAACCTTTAGCTGAGCGGCTCCGGCAAGCTTTATATAATCGTCAACAACGCAGTTGGGAACGGCAAAAACACCGTTCCAATTTCCCAAATCAATTTTTATATCTTCCATTTCGCACCAAACAAAGTCTTAGTAAAAATTTTTAAATCGCCGCGCGGAGCATTGCTCCTCGGGTATTCGGCGGCGGATAATAACCGAGCCGAAATTTCCCGATGCACCTGCCTTTTAAAAAGGCATGAGACATCTGCGACATAGCTATCCATAGCAATAATTATATCACAATTATTTTTCTCAATACAGCAGATTAAAGAATTATTATTGAAAAATTATGCAAAGGAATAATTCGCGCATAATTTCAGTCTGTTTAATCAGTGTTTTTTGCTTAATTAAGCCTTTTATTCCCGAAAAGCGGTTTTTTCGATAAACCTAAATTATGCACGGGAATGACCCGTGCATAATTTTATAAATGTTATTTTGTAAACAACAAGGCATCATACCGTAATTTAAGTAATATCGTAAATGCGCAGCACATAACAATAAATTATGGAATTGCCTTATTATTCTCCGGCTATCTGCGACAGCTTTTTAATACAGCTTTCACAAATCACCTTGCCTTTAAAATTTGATATGCTATCCATTCCGCCGCAAAAAATGCAAGCCGGATTATATTTTTTAAGTATTATTCCGTCCTCGTCGCTGAACAGCTCAATGGCGTCGCCCTTTTCAAGGTCATATGCCTTTCTTACAGGCGCCGGTATTACTATTCTGCCGAGGCTGTCAATATTGCAAAGAAATCCAGCAGGTTTCATTCATTCACCACCCTTACTACTCGTTTTAATATCGAATTTTGTAGTAATTATACCAAATTATGGTATATTTGTCAAGAGAAATTTATATTCCGTCTGAAATTTTGGGCAGGCATTTTTTTACGCCTTGCGTTGCTTTAGAAATTAGTAAAAAGGTGATTTTATGATGAACTATATTTGGGCAGGTATAATTTTACTGAGCGTCATATATTCATTTTTAACCGGCGGATGCGCCGCGATAACGAACGCGGTTATGGACGGCGCAAAAAACGCCCTTGCGCTTATCGCGGCTACCGCAGGAATGATGTGCTTCTGGTCGGGCATAATGAAAATTGCGCACGAAGGCGGTATTACAGAAATGGCCGCAAGGGTGTTCGCTCCGATTTTCAGGAGGCTGTTTCCCGATTACGCGCAGGACAAGGATGTATGCTCCGCTGTGTCGATGAATATTTCGGCAAATCTTCTGGGGCTTGGCAATGCCGCAACTCCGCTTGGTCTTGAGGCTATGCGCCTTATGAGCCGAAGGCTTAATTCCGACTCCGCGAGCAATTCAATGGTTATGTTCGTTATACTTAACACAGCCTCAATACAGCTTGTTCCGACGACGGTGGCTGTTTTGCGAAGCGAAAGCGGAAGCAGCGACCCTATGGGCATAATAGTAAACGTATGGCTTTGCTCCGCGGCGGCTCTTGCCGTAGGAATAACGCTTGCAAAATTATTTGAGAGCAGGTGAAGAGGCTTTGAACGTTGGGATATATGTTATACCGTTTGTGCTTTTTGCGATAATACTTACGGCTTTGATAAAGCGTTTGCCTGTATTTGAGCTTTTTTTAAGCGGAGCAAGACAGGGTATTTCCGCCATATTTAAGATGGCTCCGTCGATAATAGCGCTTGTATGCGCTGTTACAATGCTAAGGTCGAGCGGACTGCTTGACGCAATAATAGGTCTTATCTCGCCTATATTGGAGCCGATAGGTTTTCCGCCGGAGCTTTTTCCGCTTTCGGTTTTGCGCCCTATATCCGGCAGCGGAGCGCTTGCCGTGCTCAACGATATTTACAAAAGCTTTGGGGCAGACAGCTTTATAGGCAGGGCGGCGAGCGTTATGATGGGCTCTACCGAAACAACATTTTACGCTATAGCCGTATATTACGGCAGTGTGGGGATAAGCAAAACGCGGCACACGGTGCCGTGCGCGCTTGCGGCGGATTTCACGGGTATGGTGATGGCTGTTTTAAGCACAAGGCTAATGGGCGGATAAGCGAGCGTGGAGCGGCGGCGACTTGCCTGCCGCGGATTTATCCGCGGCAGGCAGCAAACCGAGCTATCGCATTATCATAGCGAGAGCGAGCGCTCACGCTCGGTTTGCCAAAGCTGCCGCAGGCAGCTTTGGTCGCCGCCTCACTTTTGTTCGCCGGCAGGATTTCCCGCTGTTTTCCTGAATCTTAACACCTTGTGCAGGAACGCCTTGCCGTTAAACGGTATCAGAGGATAAAGGTAGCTTTTGCCTGAAACGGTTCTATTCGTAAGAATAAATATGATCATTATAACAAAGCCGCCGATAAAGCCGAATATTCCGAAAAGCTGGGTTAATATAAGCAGTATTACGCGCATAAACTTCAGCGCATAGCTGAGCTCATAGCTTGGCTGCGAATAGTTTGCGACAGCGACAAACGCCATATAGAGAATTGCCTCGCTGCAAAACCAGCCTGATGAAACGGCGAAATCGCTAAGAGCAATTGCCCCTATTATGCTGAGCGCCGTGCTAAGCGTTGAAGGCGTATTAAGAGAGGCAAGGCGCAGGCCGTCGATTGCGATTTCAAGTATTATCAGCTGCCAAAACACAGGCACGTTTACAGGGTCTTTGAGCAAGACAAAGCTCAGAGCGTCCGGCAGGGCATCGGGATATTTAAGGGCGAGCAGCCAAAGCGGAGTTATAATCAGGGTTGCGAATGTTACAATATATCTTGAAAGGCGAAGATAGGTTCCTGTTATCGGGGAAAAGTAGTAATCGTCCGCCTCCTCCATAACGTCAAAAACAGAGGTTGGCAGGACAATAGCGGACGGGGAATTGTCAACGAGTATAACAACATTCCCCTCAAGCACAGCCGAGGCCGCAGAATCCGGGCGCTCGGTGTATTTTATTTTCGGGAACGGGTTATACCACTTTCTGCCGAACATAAGCTCAACAAGGCTCTGCTGATTCATCGTAAGCGAATCGCAGTTCATATTTTCAAGCTTCTTCTTAATTTTATCCAGAAGCTTTACATCGGCTCTGCCGTTCATATAAACGAGCGCGATGTCTGTTTTTGAGCTTCTGCCTATTACAAAGGACGCGACTCTAAGCTCAGACGAGCGTATTCTTCTGCGAATCAAAGCGGTATTTGAAATTAGAGTTTCAACAAATCCGTCATGACTGCCTCTAAGAACCTTATCCTTTTCCGGCTCAGCCGTGTCTCGCTGAGGATATGTTCTTCCGTCTATCATTATCGCCTTTGAAAAGCCGTCTATCAAAAGCGCGGAAACGCCCGAAAAAACATTCATGGCAACGGTGTTTTCGTCGCTCTCGGCGTTTGCCTCTACATATGGCACACAGCATTTAAGGAACGTATCCGCGTCGGTCATAAATTTTTCGTCATTAACCGAATATAAAAACTCAAGCACCTTTTCCATTACGCTGTCCTTTATCAGTCCGTCGACAAAATAAAGACGAGCCGGCTTGCCGTAAATTTCGAGTTCACGGTTTATAAGGTCAAAGCTTTCGCCGCTGTGAAGCAGGCGCTCCAAAATTTTAGTGTTCTGCTTTAAATCCTTTGTAAGAGCCATTTTTTCTCCCCCTGTTATATTTGTTCAAGTGTATTATTGGAAAAAAGGGGAAAAATATACTAAAAAGCGCAGGATTTTTACGTTCTGCGCTTAGGTTACAGATGAAACTATTTTGTACTCCTATACCGCCGCTTTACGGGCGCAAAAGCTTAATCACGCAAAATTCATATTGCGAAAATTCGTAGGTAACCCTCAATTTTTCAGGGAATATATCTATTAAAAAGAATTACAGGGTCGAAAGGCTCGACCCTGTAATTCTTTTATTGGGAATTCTATGTTTGGAGATATACGCTAAATTTCAATATACCTTATGAAAGTATATTTTGTCACTTACATTTCCGTATTATCCATTTCTTCTTTTTTGGGAAACGCAAACAGCAGTCGCTGCAGCAGAGAGCACAAGGAGCACCATAAGCATAACAACGCTCATACTGTCGCCGGTTGCAACCTTGCCTGTGCTTCCGCCGTTGCCGCCTGCGTTGTTATTGCCGCCGGGCGCTGCCGTATCGGACGCATCGGTCTGCTCTGTAGCATCGGCTGCGTCTGTTGTATCTGTTGCCGGTTCGTCTGTCGGCTCGGTCGCGTCTGTTGTATCTGTTGCCGGTTCGTCTGTCGGCTCTGTAGCGTCTGTTGTATCTGTTGCCGGTTCATCTGTCGGCTCTGTTGGGGCGTTATCAAGGTCTACAAACTCAAAGCCGTTATCATTGGCGTAAGCTTCCGCTGCCGTTCCGGCATAGCCCATAATTTTAAAGCCGTCAATACCCTTAATTTCATCAAATGTATCGTCTATCATAAATCCAAACGCCCTGTCTCCGATAGATGTAACACTTTTTGGTATTGTTACACTCTTAATCCAGCAGTCAAAAAATGCTGAATTTCCAATTGATGTTACGCTCTCCGGTATAGTAACGCTCTCAAGGAAAAGACATCCATAAAAAGCATCCTCTCCTATTGTTGTCACGCCGTACGGAATTGTAACACTCTGAAGGTTATCACAGAACTGAAAAGCTTCACTCGCAATAGCCGTTACCTTTTTACCATTTATTTCGGCAGGGATAACAAGGTCGCTTTCATCACCGGAATAACCAATTATCTCAAGTGTTCCGTCTTCAAGCTCATTATAGGCAAACGGGCTTACATCCGGATCTAACTCCGGACTTACCTCGCCGAGGTCTACAAACTCAAAGCCGTTGTCATTGGCGTAAGCTTCCGCTTCCGTTCCGGCATAGCCCATGATTTTAAAGCCGGCAACCTTAAATGTATACCCTTCTTCATTTTGACAAAATCCGAAAGCATATTCGTGAATATATGTAACACTTTTTGGTATTGTCACACTCTTAAGAGTTTTGCAATCATAAAAAGCATCATATCCAATTTCCGTCACACCATCCGGAATCGTAACGTTCTCAAGGCTTATGCAACGATAAAAAGCATACCCGCTTATAGATTTCACACTCTCCGGAATTGTAATACTCTTAAGACTTATGCAGCTTGCAAAAGCGGAAACTCCAATTTCAGTCACACTCTCCGGAATCGTAACACTCTTAAGTCTTGTGCAACTGGAAAAAGCTCCATCATATATATGTGTCACACTTTCCGGAATCATAACGTTCTCAAGGCTTATGCAGCGAGAAAAAGCATCCTCTCCAATTATCGTCACTGTTTTACCGTCGATTTCGGAAGGGATAGCAAGGTCACTGTCGTCGCCGAAATACCTGATTATCTCAAGCGTTCCGTCTTCAAGCTCATTATAGACAAACGGGCTTACCTCGCCGAGGCTTTCAAACTCAAAGCCGTCATCTCGTGCATATGCATATGCAGCTGAATATTTATAGCCCGTAATTTTAAAGCCGTCAACCTTAGCCACATTATCTGCTTCGTTAAAACAATATCCAAACGCCCCGTCAAAGATAGATATAACACTTTTAGGTATCATCACACTCTTAAGGCTTGTACAATTATGAAAAGCAAGAACTCCTATAAATTCCACACCCTCCGGAATTGTAACGCTCTTAAGGCTTGTGCAATCAGAAAAAGCGAAATCTCCTATACTTTTCACACCTTCCGGAATTGTAACGCTCTCAAGGCTTGTGTATTTAGAAAAAACATTCGCTCCAATTATCGTCACTGTTTTACCGTCGATTTCGGAAGGGATAGCAAGCTCTGTCAAAGTGTCTATGTCGCCATTATATCCTGAAATCTCAATAGTTCCGTCTTTACGCTCATTATAGGCAAACGGGCTTATCTCGCCGAGGCTTTCAAATTCAAAGCCGTTTTTATGTGCATAAGCGTATGCGGCTGAATTTTTGTAGCCCGTAATTTTAAAGCCGCCAATCTTAACCAATTCATCTTCTTCATTGTAAAAATATCCAAAAGCATCCGCACCTATAGATTTCACACTCTCTGGAATTGTAACGCTCTTAAGGCTTGTGCAATTAGAAAAAGCATACCTGTATATAGATTTCACACTCTCCGAAATTGTAACACTCTTAAGGCTTGTGCAATCAGAAAAGGCTTCATATCCAATTGTCGTCACCGCTTTACCATCGATTTCGGAAGGGATAACAAGGTCTGTCAAAGTGTCTATGTCGCCAATATATCCTGAAATCTCAATAGTACCGTCGCCATTATCGAAATATGAGAAAAGCGAATCATCACTCGACGCCGCTAAAGCCGGAAAAGCCGCCATTGAAATTATCAGCATGAGCGACAATACAAGGGAAACGACCTTCCCGAACACGCCGGCTGATGATTTTTCTTTGTTCATCTCTTTAGACCTCCTGTAAGTAATTTTCATTTCATTGAACCTCCTGCAAATAAAATTTTTTGATTGCTTGTCTCATTTTTTCGTTATTTCTAACGAAAATAAGCTTGCAATCTAATTTTACATCAATCGAATCAGATTGTCAACTATTTAAATACATATTCCACCAATTAAAAACATAATCTATATTATATTTAAGGATAAGGATGTGTTAATATGGTCGAATTTGGAAAGGTTTTAAAAGCCTTAAGACTTCAAGGCAATATGACCCAGATGCAGCTTGCACGCAGGCTCGGTGTTACTAAATCGGTTATAAGCGCTTATGAAACAGGACTTAGAATGCCCTCGTATGACATACTTATAGCTATATCAAGAATTTTTAAGGTGTCAACCGACTATCTCTTAGGCATTGAGCGAAAACAGGACATTGACCTTTCGGGGCTTACTGATGATGAGATTTCGGCTCTTACCGATTTGATCAAGGCTATGAAAAGAAGAGGCGTCTGACAGCGATTAGATTCAACTATAAAAACGCCCTGCGGCAGTTCACATCACAAGATCTGAACTGCCGCAGGACGTTTTAATTTATTTTTATTTTATTATCTTTTGTATTTTTCCTTGTCGGCGTCGGTTATCTCCCTTATTACTCTGCAAGGGTTGCCGGCGGCTATAACTCCCGACGGTATGTCGCGGTTCACTACGCTGCCTGCGCCTATCACGGTGTTGTCCCCTATGGTTACGCCGGGAAGAACGCATACTCTTCCGCCTATCCAGACATTGTTTCCAATCTTTATAGGCAGCGCTATTTCAAGTCCTTTGTTGCGCTGCTCCGCGTCTATCGCGTGACCTGCCGTATAAAAGCCGCACTGAGGCGCAATAAAGCAGTTGTCGCCAAACGTGACCTTTGCGCAGTCTAATATAACAAGGTCGTGATTGGAATAAAAATTTTCTCCCAACTCGATGTTATAGCCATAATCGCACCAGAAGCTTTGCTCTATCAAAAAGCTGCCCTTAGTTTTTCCGACAATCTTTTTGATAAGCTCCTCCCTCTCCTTTGTTTGCGACGGCATAAGCCTGTTATATTCGCTGCAAAGATCCTTGCATCTTATCCTTTCGTAATACAGCCCTTTATCGTAATTTCCGTCATAAAGCATTCCGGCTGCTGCTTTTTCTTTTTCGGTCATAAAAAAACTCCTTACATTAATTTTTAATCAAAATAGGAATATCACAGAGATAAACGATTAGAAAACATAATTTTAATAACTTAAAAGTACTTGACACTTTAATAACCTTTGAGTATAATAATGGTGTAAAGGGGGAATGATGTTTGTATAAAATTCACTTTTACAAAGACAGGAACGGCAACGAACCTGTGCTTGAATATGTAAATATGCTCTCTGAAAAGAAAGACAAGGACAGTCGTATTAAGCTTAACAAAATACGAGATTATGTCAAAGCTCTGAGCGAATATGGCACTCGATTAGGCGAACCTTACATCAAGCATCTCGGCGGCGAAATTTGGGAGCTTAGACCTCTGAGGGACAGAATACTCTTCGTTGCCTGGCACAACGGCAGCTTTGTTCTGCTTCATCAATTTATGAAAAAAACGCAAAAGACGCCCGCAAGAGAAATCAAAAAAGCTAAGAGAGAGCTTGCGGACATGATAGAAAGGGGCGTAAGCTATGAAAAAGAAGAATAACGGCGATGACTATATAAGCCCTATCGGCAGAAGCTGGGACGAGGTAGAAAAAGAACTTTTTACCCCGGAAGAAATCGCCGCCAGTAATTTGAGGGTAGCCGTTATAGGTGAGCTTATAAAGGCTCGCAATGAAAAAGGAATAAGTCAAAAGCAGCTTGAAGAGATGAGCGGAGTAAAGCAGCCTGTAATCGCGAGAATGGAAAAGGGCAGCACAAGTCCTCAAATCGACACCGTTTTAAAGGTTTTGGCGGCGCTCGGTAAAACTCTCGCAGTAGTTCCGCTTGAAAACCGGCAGGGCTGACAGCAGAGCATAGCCGTCAAGGTAGGTTTTATCCCTTATTATTAATAGGAATAGAGTTCCCCTCCCCTTATCCTAATCTTTCAACATTATCAAACAGCAAGCAGGGCGCGTTTAAAACGTGACCTGCCTGCTGTTTTTATTTTATTTTTTAATTCACAGCCTATGCTAAGAGCAGCCGCTGCCTAAAAAGCTTCTATTTTTCTTCAAGCTCTATTCCAAGCTCCTTTAATTGCTCGCTGTCTACAGGCGACGGGGCGTTTGTCATAAGCTCGCTTGCGTTTTGAACCTTCGGGAATGCAACAACGTCTCTAAGCGTGGGCGCCGACAGCATTTGCATTACAAGCCTGTCAAGTCCTATTCCCATTCCGCCGTGAGGCGGCGCACCGTATTTAAATGCGTTTGTAAGAAAACCGAACTTTGCGTTTATCTCCTCGTCCGTCATGCCGAGCATATCGAACATCTTTTTCTGAAGCTCGGGATTTGTTATTCTTATTGAGCCTGACGAAAGCTCCGTTCCGTTTAATACCATATCATACGCCTTAGCATAAACAAGGCTCTTGTCGCTTTCAAGCTTATCAAGACATTCGTCGGTCGGCGATGTGAACGGGTGGTGCATTGCAACCCACTCTCCGCTTTCCTCGTCCTTTTCAAAGAAAGGAAATTCAACGACCCACAGGAAGTTGTAGCCGCTGCCGATTATGTCAAGTTTTTTTGCAACGGTCAGTCTGAGCGCTCCCAAAACCGACAGCGCAAGGCTCTTGCTCGCGTCTGCTACTATAAATACGACGTCGCCCGTTTCAGCACCGGCACGCGCCAATATTGCGCTCATTTCTTCCTCTGTCATAAACTTGCCAAAGCTTGAGGCTGTGCCGTCGTCTGTCATTCTTATCCATGCAAGCCCCTTTGCGCCTATTCCCCTTGCCTGCTCGGTAAGCTTGTCTATCTCCTTGCGGCTGTAGGTCTTTACTGCATTCTTTGCGGTAAAAGCTCTTACTGTTCCGCCGCTCTCTATCGCGCCCTTAAACACGCCGAATCCGCAGTCAGCCGCTATGTCTGATAAATCGAACAGCTCCATTCCAAAGCGTGTATCCGGCTTATCCGAGCCGTATCTCTCCATAACCTCGTCATATTTATAGCGCGGGAACGGGGTTTTTATATCTACATCAAGTATCTCTTTAAACAGCCTTTTTATATAGCCCTCGCCTATTGATATAACGTCCTCCATATCCACAAACGACATCTCAAGGTCAATTTGCGTAAATTCAGGCTGACGGTCCGCTCTTAAATCCTCGTCTCTAAAGCAGCGCGCAAGCTGCATATATCTGTCAAATCCGGCAACCATACAAAGCTGCTTATACATCTGCGGCGACTGCGGCAGAGCGTAAAAGCTGCCCTTATGTATTCTTGACGGAACAAGAAAATCCCTTGCGCCCTCCGGCGTTGACTTTATCAGCATTGGCGTTTCTATCTCTATAAAGCCGTTTTCATCAAAATAGTCCCTTGTAACCTTGGCTATCCTGTGACGAAGAAGTATATTTCTCTGTAAATCAGGTCGGCGCAAATCAAGATAACGGTATTCAAGCCTTGTGCTTTCGCCGGTTTTGCAGTTTTCTGTTATTTCAAACGGCGGCGTTTCGCTTTCGGCAAGTATTCTCAGCTCGCTTACCTTTATTTCTATATCGCCGGTCGCAATGTCCTTGTTCTTTGCGCTTCGCTCGCATACAACTCCCGTCACGCCGAGAACATACTCGCTCCTTGCGGACATAGCCTTATCAAACACAGCTCTTTCGGTGCTGTCGTCGAACGCAAGCTGTACTATTCCTGTTCGGTCGCGCAAATCAATAAAAATAAGCTGTCCCAAATCACGCTGGCGCTGTACCCAGCCGAAAACCGTTACCTCTCTTCCTTCATCCGATATTCTCAAATCTCCGCAGTAATCGGTTCTTTTCATTCCGGTCATAAATTCTGCCATTTCTTTTTCCCTCTCTTTTTATCACTTAAAATACTCAGCGCTCTTATTGCCGCTTTCGATTTTCACCTGTAAAAAATCCTCGGCAAATCCATTGTCAAGGCGTATTTCCCTTTTTTCGCCCGTCTGCATATTCTTGATTTCCGCCCTGCTGCGCTCTATCTCGTTGTCACCGAGCACAACGCTGAACTGCGCGCCTATCTTGTCGGCGTATTTCATCTGCGCCCTAAGGCTCCTGCCGACTATGTCGGTTTCAGCGTAAACGCCGCAGCTTCTTATTCTTTTTAAAAGCTCAAACGCCTTCTCCTGCGCCTTGTCACCCATTGATGCTATGTAAAGCTCACAGGTATCGGGGATTGGAAGCTGAACGTCGGAAGAATCAAGAAGAGCTATAAGACGTTCCATTCCGAGCGCAAAGCCGAGCGCCGGCATACGCTGCCCGCCAAGCTCCTCTATAAGCCCGTCGTATCTTCCGCCGCCGCAGACTGTCCCCTGCGCGCCTATTCCGTTTGCAACAAACTCAAAGACGGTGCGTGTGTAATAATCAAGTCCTCTTACTATTTTCGGGTTTACCGTGTATTTCACGCCCGACGCATCTAACAAACGCTTTACTCCCTCAAAATGCTCACGACAATCGTCGCATATGTAATCAAGCACCATCGGCGCGTTCTTAGCTATCTCGGAGCATACGGGACTTTTGCAGTCGAGTATTCTCATAGGATTGCGCTCAAGACGTGAAAGACAGGTGTCGCACAAATCACCCTTGTGCTGTGAAAAATATTCCTTTAGCGCTTTGTAATATTCGGCACGGCATTCGGGACAGCCTATAGAGTTAAGCTCAAGCGAGAGCCTGTCGCCTATATACAGTCTGTCGAAAATGCTCTGAGCGGCACATATCATCTCAGCATCCGCCGCCGGACTTTCGGTTCCGTAAGCCTCAAGCCCAAACTGGTGGAACTCACGGTAACGGTTTGCCTGCTTCTTTTCGTAACGGTAGCAGGAAACAAAGTAGTAAGCCTTCACGGGGAGTCCGTCGTTATATATTGCGTGCTCAAGCAGCGCCCTCGCGGCTCCGGCAGTACCCTCCGGCCGCAGGGTTATCGACGTGCCTCCCTTAGTGTTGAAGGTATACATCTCTTTTTGCACTATGTCGGTCGTGTCGCCTACTCCGCGTTGGAAAAGCTCGGTATGCTCGAACACAGGCGTGCGTATCTCTTTAAAGCCGAAGCTTCCTGCCTCTTCTCTCATAAGCTTTTCAAGAAACTGCCATTTGTAGCTGTCCTTGGGCAAAACATCCTCAGAGCCGTAAACCCTTTTTGTTATGAGCGCCATATTATATTCCTCCGATTGTGAAAAATTAAGTTTTGTCAGCATTCGGTTTATCCTCTTGCATATATAACCTGTTCCATTTTATCACAAAAAGAAAAATATTGCAGTAGTTTTATCGAAATTTATTTTACTTATTTATTTTTTTGCATATTGCGGATATAGGCACTGTTAAAAGCGCCCATAAAAAGCTGTAAAACGGGCATATCTGCCCTTTTATATTGAGCTTCATATCGCGGTAATCCCACACGTTAAGCTTTAGCTTTAAATTCACTATGCACCCGGCAACAAACTCAACGCCCGTTATTACGGCAGAGCCGACAACGCATTTTACCGGAAGATGCATTTTGTCAAATTTTTTAAAAATTTTGAAAAGGGTCAAAAAGCATGTGCCGCCTGCCATAAACATCGACCAATGCGTTTTTCTTCTGCATATTATTTCAAGCATGGCGTAAGCCGCTCCGCCAAAGGCGAAAAGCGCTCCGTCCTTCTTTATTTTCATAATAAAACACCACCGCAGTTATTTTCTACTGCGGCGGCGCAAAATATACTTGTATTAAAAATCAGACGAAATCTTGCCTTATTTTTCCTGTGGCTTTTCAACGCCCTTTATCGTAAGCCTTGTTATCCTCTGCTCGCTTAAACCGGTTATGGTAAACAAATAGCCCTCGAACTCAAAGCTCTCGCCCTCGTCCGGTATTTTTCCGAGCCGCTCAAATATCCAGCCTCCGACAGACACGCTCTCGCTTTCAAATTCATCCTCGTTTATATTCAAAAGCCGCGCGAGATCCTCTATGTCACAATCGCCCGTAAGCTCATAGGCGTTCTCGCCTATTTTTCTGTACGGCGTTTCAATCTCCTCGTCCTCGTCCCATATCTCGCCTACAAGCTCCTCTACCAAGTCCTCTGTCGTAACTATTCCGAGTATTCCGCCGTGGTCGTCCGTTACAAGCGCGAGATTTTGATGCTTGTGCTTCATATCGTTAAAGACATAAGACAATTTTTTGTTTTTATAAACATAGTATGCAGGCTGAATAATGCTTTTTAAATCGACCTCTCCGCTGCTTAACAGCGCTTCAAGATAATCCCTTGTGTGGATTATGCCGACTATATTGTCTATGCTGTCTTTATAAACCGGTATTCTTGAATATCTCTCGTCAATTATTGTCTTTCTTATCTCATCGGCGCTGTCGTCAATATCTATTGCCGTCATATCGACCCTTGGAGTCAAAACCTCCTGCACGGTCTTTTCGTCAAAGTCAAGCGCGGATTTAACAAGCTCTCTCTCCTGCTGCTCCAAAACGCCTTCCTCTTCTATGCTGTCTATTATATATTTAAGCTCGTCCTCGGTAACGCTCGGCCGCCCGTCGTCCTTTCTTACAAGATTAAGAGCAAGCTCCTTTATCTTCATAAAAAGAAAAATAAGCGGCGTAAACAAAGTCATAAGCACCCTTAATATGCTTGCGGTTGACATCGCAAAGGCATCCGCGTGCTCCTTTGCAAGGCATTTCGGTATTATTTCTCCGAAGGTCAGCACAATAAGCGTTATCGCTCCCGTGCTTACCGCCGCCCCGACGTCGCCGAACAAATTTATACACAGCACCGTCGCGATAGACGAACAGCCTATATTTACAATATTGTTTCCTATCAGTATTGCTGTAAGCGCCTTGTCGTATCTCTCGGTGACATAAACAACATTTTTCGCTCTTCTGCTGCCGTTTTCCGCCTCGTGATTCATTCTTACGGCATTTACGGTTGAAAAGGCGGTCTCAATTGAAGAAAAAAACGCCGAAAGCAGAACGCAGACGAAAATGGAGACGCCCATAATAATATTTTCCAAAATCAATTCCACTCCAAAAATATAACCTGAAGGCAAATTCCGAACAAGCCGATTTAAAAATTTGCCGTGCTTTAAAAAGCCGAAAAATAAAATTGTCTTGACATATCTTATTATTCTTAAAATCGGCTCTATCTTTGAGATATACTATATCAGAAAAAACACCGCAATGCAAATATTATGCGCATATTTTCATACAGAGTGCTGTATACGGCGGAAAAGCCCGTCATTTTGCGCCGATTTTTATTAAAATTTCTAATCAGCCCCTCATCTTGCATAAATACCCCGTAATTTCATTGACAAAGAAATGAAAAAACAATATAATTTAGAATTGACGTTACAATTATAAATACAGGTAAATCGGCAATTATTTGGGAGGTGCTGTTGTGAGCGACGATACAATTCTGTCTTTGCGAAATATATACGTTGAATTTGACGGAGAAGTAATTTTAAATAAAATCAATCTCGACATTAAGGATAAGGAGTTTGTAACTCTGCTTGGCCCGAGCGGCTGCGGAAAGACAACGACACTGCGAATAATCGGCGGATTTCTCGACAGCTATTCCGGAGACGTGCTGTTTGAGGGCGAAAACATTAACAAGCTTCCGCCGCACAAAAGAAACGTCAATACAATTTTCCAGAAATACGCGCTTTTTCCGCATATGAATGTATTTGACAACGTCGCCTTCGGGCTTAAGCTTAAAAAGCTTAGCAAGGACGAAATATACAAAAAGGTTATGAAGATGCTTGCCACCGTGGATTTAAAGGGCTATGAAAAGCGACCCATTCAAAAGCTTTCCGGCGGACAGCAGCAGAGGGTGGCAATTGCAAGGGCTCTTGTGTGCGAGCCGAAAATACTCCTGCTTGACGAGCCTCTCGGCGCGCTTGATTTGAAGCTTAGAAAGGATATGCAGATAGAGCTTAAAAACCTTCAGCAGCAGCTTCAGACTACGTTTATTTACGTCACCCACGACCAGGAGGAGGCTCTCAGAATGAGCGACACCGTTGTTGTTATGAACAACGGAAATATCGAGATGGTCGGAAGCCCCACAGACATATACAACGAGCCGGCAAACGCCTTTGTCGCCGATTTTATAGGTGAGGCAAACATATTAAACGGCGTTATGCTTGAGGACTACAAGGTTCAGGTTCAGGATACCGTTTTTGAATGTGAGGACAAGGGCTTCGGCAAAAATCACCCGGTAGACGTTGTTATAAGGCCGGAGGATATTGAGGTAGTTGAGCCTCAGTACGGGCAGTTAAGAGGAGTAGTGGTTGAAACGATTTTTAAAGGCGTTCACTACGAAATGACGGTAAACTGCGGCGGCTGTATGTGGCTTATACACAACACTGTAGCTCAAAGCGTCGGCAAAGAAATAGGCATGAGGGTAATTCCCTACGATATTCACATTATGGAAAAGCTGTTTCCGTCCACAGAAAACCGCTTTGAGGCGGAGGTCGTTTCAAGCGATGCGGAAAATAATTCTATGGAAATACAGCTTGAAAGCAACACGATTGAAATTACGGGACAATGCTATGAAAAGGGTACGATTCTTGAAATTACCGTAAAGCCGGAGGATGTTTACATAAGCGGCGAGGAAACGGGACATCTTGAGGCATATATTGAATCCGTTATTTACAAGGGAATACACAACGAAATAATCCTTGAAACGGACAACCATCACTGGCTTGCAAGCAGCGATATAGACGAACAGATAGCAACCTATGTGCAGATGAAAATTAATTTTGAAAACGCAAGCTTCAGCGTTGTAAGGGAGGCTGAAAGATGAAATCCAAAGCCACCTTTTATCCGTATATGATATGGATGCTTATATTCACGCTTATTCCGCTTGTAATGATAGTTTATTATGCTTTTACAGACTCATCGGGGAATTTCACTCTCAATGCCTTTGCGGAAAGCCTTTATTACTCAGACGTATTTTTAAAATCGCTGTGGATCTCGCTTATTTCAACGCTGATTTGTCTTGTTCTGGCATACCCGCTGAGCTATATCATGTCAAGGGCTAAGGCAAGCGCGCAAAAGGCGCTTGTTATGCTCATAATGCTTCCGATGTGGATGAATTTTATACTTAGAATATACGCCTGGGTGCTTTTGCTTCAAAACAACGGTCTTATCGACCTTGCGGTAAAGCTGCTGGGGCTTGACGTTCCTCTGCTTGGAAATCAGGGAGCGGTCATTCTCGGAATGGTGTATAACTATCTTCCGTTTATGATAATTCCGATATATACGGTTATGACGAAAACGGATCAAAGAATTATAGAGGCGTCTCAGGATCTTGGCGCAAACAGATTCAATGTTTTCAGGCATATTATATTCCCGTTGAGCGTTCCCGGAATAGTTTCGGGAATAACGATGGTATTCGTTCCTACGGCAAGCACCTTCCTTGTTGCGCAGTATCTCGGCGGAACAGGCGACAAGATGATAGGCGATGTTATCGAAAATATTTTTCAAAGAGATAAAAACGTCGGTTCGGCGCTCTCGCTGGCGCTTATGGTTATAATCCTCATCTTTCTTTTGATAATGAACCGTTTCGGCGATGAGGAGGCGGCGATATGAAAAAGATGAAAAAAATACCGTCAAAAATTTATATCGCTCTTATTATGATTTTTCTGTATCTGCCTATCGCGGTGCTTATCGTGTATTCCTTTAACGAGGGCAAAACAAGCATTTGGAAGGGCTTTACGTTTAAATGGTACTTAGAGCTTTTTAACAACAGCGCTATTATGACTTCGCTTTACAACACGCTTATAATCGCCCTGCTTGCGGCCGTTATATCAACTATACTCGGCACAATGGCGGCAATAGGAATAAACAATTTTAAGGGCATAAAGCGCAGCCTTATTATGAACGCTTCAAACATTCCTATAATCAACCCCGAAATTGTCACGGGAATTTCGTTTATGCTTATGTTCTCCTTTGTCGGGACATTGCTCGGCTTTGAAATGGGCTTTGGAACAGTTCTTTTGGCTCATATAAGCTTTTGCGTGCCGTATGTGATATTGAATGTCATACCAAAGCTCAGACAAATGGATCCGGCGATATATGAAGCGGCGCTTGACCTTGGCTGTCACCCGCTGCCGGCATTTTTCAAGGTTGTTATACCGCAAATACTACCCGGCGTGCTGTCAGGATTTTTAATGTCGTTTACATATTCTCTTGATGATTTTGTTATAACGTATTTTACAAGAGGCGCAAGATTTCAGACGCTGCCGATTGAAATATATACAATGCTCAGGCGCAGAATATCTCCGACAATAAACGCGCTTTCGGCGCTTCTGTTTGCGATAACACTCGCTGTTTTGATATTTGTCTATATTCGCGACCGCAAGGCAGAGCGTGCCGAAGCAGCGCGGATGTGAAGCCTTTTAAAATTCAAACAGCCTGCTTATAAACGCTTTTCAGCGATTTTTATAAAATAAATTTCACATATAGAAAGGGAGCAAAAAATGAAAAAATCAGTTTGTATTTTTCTTGCCGCGATTATTACGGCGGTTACGGTAATTTTCTCCGGCTGCGGAGGAAATCAAACGACAAGGGGCGAAATAAATGTTTTTAACTGGGGAGACTACATTTCCCGCGGCGAAGACGGCGCCATGGACGTTCTTGATGAATTTGAAAAGCGAACGGGAATCAAGGTCAATTACACCACATACGACACCAACGAAGAGATGTATAACGTGCTTAAGGGCTCTAACAGCTCTTACGACGTTATAGTACCGTCCGATTATATGGTAGCCAAGCTTATAAAAGAGGATATGTTGGAGCAGCTTGACTTTGATAATATCCCGAATATAAAAAATATAATGAAGCAATACAGAAAAACAGATTACGACCCGCAGGGCAAATATTCTGTTCCGTTTTCATGGGGAGTTGTCGCGCTTTGCTACAACAAGACAATGGTAGATGAAAAGCCAAAAAGCTTTTCGGCATTATGGGACGAAAAATACAAGGGCAATATACTTATGATAGACAACTCGCGCGACGCAATGGCAATAGCAATGAAGCTGAAGGGGTATGACCCCGGCAAGGTGACAAAGGAAGGCATTGACGCGGCGGCGGAATACCTAAAGGAGCAAAAGCCGATTTTAAAGAGCTATGTTATGGATAAGGTATTTTCCGATATGGAGGGTGCACAGGCGGCGCTCGCCCCATATTACGCAGGCGATATAGCAGTTATGATGAGCAATAACGAGGATCTTGACTATGTTCTTCCTGAAGAGGGCTCAAATTTCTTTATGGACGCTATGTGTGTACCAAAGAGCAGCAAAAACAAGGCTCTTGCCGAGGAATTTATCAACTTTATGCTTGAGCCTGATGTTTCAAAGGCAAATATAGAGTACTTGGGATATTCAACGCCAAATCAGGCGACATTTGACATACTCGACGAGGATATCAAAAATAATAAGTTAATATATCCCGACGAGAAATACCTTGAAAAATGCTATAAGTTTTCGGATATATCGACTGAGCTTTACGACTATATGCAGGATCAGTTTTTAAAGGTACAGTCGTAAACTATTTTATTAAAATAAAACACAACAAAGGAGCTGTTGAGGTCGTTCAACAGCTCCTTTCACTCTGTAAAAAAATGTTTTTTGCTTTGCATTTCTTGAACCGCAGTCGGCGCTGCTGCTTAAGTGTTTGTTTTTTGCAGGAGGAGCTTCGCTTTTCCTGCACCTCATCATTCTCGTTTAAGGAATATTTATTTTCAAGCTTTTGCTTGCCTTGGAGTGTTTGTATTGCGCTCTCTGCCCTGTGAGGTAAGATTAATTATGCGCTCAAATATGTGAAATGAAGATTAAATCTTTTATTTGCTTGCAATCTTCAAGCAGGCTTTGGGGTTGCAAGGGGCTTGCCCCTTGCATAACAAACTAATATAGTCAATACCACCGGTAAACCGGTGGCTTGCACAGCCCCTAAAAGGGGCTATTACAGGCTTAGCCCCTAAAAGGGGC
>CANQEU010000010.1 GCA_947595635.1 uncultured Clostridia bacterium | reverse complement strand
TGCTTGCGCAAAAGTCGCCCCGAAACATTTTATTTCGTTCGGAAACATCTCTCGTTTATGGGGGATATTTACTTTCAAGCTTTTGCTTGCCTTGGAGCGTTTGCGCTCGACATTCTGTCCTGTGAGGGAAGATTGATTGTGCGCTTCCAATATTTTGCAGACAGTGGCACGAATTTAAAATTAAACAAATTTTGCTACGAGCAAGTGGGGGGGTTACGAGGTAGCGTCAGCTTCTCCTGCACCTCATCATTCCCGCACAAGGGAATTTTTCTTAAATAAGCTTTTATACCCGTGAAGCGGCTTAAAATAAATAAAATTTTTGCGCAGGCAAAAACTTACAGCAACCGCGAATTTTTAAATTTTATGCGGTTATATATAAGCGGTGCAAAATCTTATCTTTAAAAATCTCAAAAAAACTGTTGACAATTCAAGCTGTTTTTCATATAATTGTTTATAACAATTAAATCTATCACTTAAAGACTGTGAAGGAAACAAGATGCGGATTGCATTGCGCAGAGAGCCGCCGTTGGGTGTAAGGCGGTGAATGTACCCGTATGTATAACTCACTCCGGAGTCGCCTGTCCGATAACAGGGCAGGACGCCAGACTGCGTTATCGGTCAGGGCTTTGTCTGAAGCCTTTAATGAGGAGCATTTTGCTTGAATTTGGGTGGTACCACGGATTTTTATTCGTCCCTTTTGCGTTAACGCAAGGGGCGTTTTTTATTGCATGGCTGATTATTAAAGGGCTTGCGGCATCGGATTAATTGTGAATTAAAAGGAGGAATTACAATGTCAGACTCTTACAAAAAGTATGTTCCGTTCAAGCAGATAAAGCTTGAAAACAGAGAATGGCCGGACAAAACAATAACAAAGGCGCCGATATGGTGCAGCGTTGACCTTCGCGACGGCAACCAGGCTTTGATCGACCCTATGAATTTGCAGGAAAAGCTTGAATTTTTTAAGCTTCTGTGCGATATTGGCTTTAAAGAGATTGAAATAGGCTTTCCGTCCGCCTCTGAAACAGAATACGAGATTTGCAGAGAGCTTATCGAGGGAGGTCACATTCCCGACGACGTTACAATTCAGGTTCTCGTTCAGGCAAGAGAGCATCTTATCAGAAAAACCTTTGAGGCGATAAAGGGAGCAAAAAATGTAATCGTACACTTCTACAATTCTACCTCTACGCTCCAGAGAAAGGTTGTTTTCCACACGGATATGGAGGGCATAACAAAAATCGCCGTAGACGGCGCAAAGCTTATCAAGGAGCTTACGGACAGCTACGACGGCGATACAAATATACGCTTTGAATATTCACCGGAAAGCTTCAGCGGCACAGAGGTTGATTTTTCTGTAAATATCTGCGCGGCCGTTATGGAGGCTCTTGGCAGTACAAAAGAAAATCCGATAATCCTCAATCTGCCCAACACGGTAGAAATGTGTACACCGAACACATATGCGGATCAAATTGAATATTTTATTAAACATCTGCCAAACAGAGAGGCAGCAATAATAAGTCTTCACCCGCACAACGACAGAGGCACCGGCGTCGCCGCAACAGAGCTTGCCCTGCTTGCAGGCGCGGACAGAGTTGAGGGAACGCTTTTCGGCAACGGCGAAAGAACAGGAAATCTTGATATAGTAACGGTCGGGCTTAATATGTTCACTCAGGGTGTTGACCCAAAGCTTGACCTTTACAACATTCCAAGGCTTAAAGAGGTATACGAGCGCTGCACAAAGATGAAGATACACGAAAGAACGCCATATGCCGGCGAGCTTGTTTTCACAGCCTTTTCAGGCTCTCATCAGGACGCGATAAGTAAGGGAACACAGTATATGTCCGACACTCACTCAAAATACTGGGAGGTTCCGTATCTTCCTATAGACCCTGCCGATGTAGGGCGTGAATATGAGCCTATTATAAGAATAAATTCCCAGTCGGGCAAGGGCGGCGCGGCATTCGTTATGGCGCACACCTTCGGCTATCACTTGCCGAAAAAAATGCACCCCGAATTTGGCGCTCTTGTTCAGGCGGAGTGCGACAAGCTTGGCAGAGAGCTATTGCCAAAGGAGCTTTTGCACGTATTTGAAAGAGAGTATCTCTATATTCCCAAAAAATACGACTTAAAAAAGCACAATATAACACAAAGCGGCTGCAATGACGACGACCGCGTCACATTCAGCGGCGTTCTCTCTGTAAATATAGACGGCGATATCAGCGAAAAAAATATTGAGGGGGACGGCAACGGACCAATCGACGCTTTCTTCAACGCAATGAAGTCGATTGGCGTGGACTGCTACAAGTTCCTGTCCTACAGCGAGCACGCAATAAGCGAGGGCAGCGACTCAAAAGCTATAGCTTATATTGAGTTGTTGCGCAAAAACGGCAAGGGAATATTCGGCGTAGGCATTGGCAGTAATATAAATATGGCGTCAATATACGGTCTGCTCAATGCAATAAACAGAGCAAACTACCTGCTTAAGCAGGGCAAGTAACAAAGGAATATGTATAATAAACCATTTGACAAATAATATGTTCGTTTCGGCAGCCGTCTTAGCACGGCTGCCGTTTTTCTTTTCCGCCGCAGAACATATGTCGGTGATTTAGTCGACAAAAAAGCCCACGAGGGATTTATTCCCCCGTGAGCTTTTATTTAATTATTTATCACGCTTTATAAAGCGCCGGCGTCCGCCGAAAATTATGACGGACTAAGCACGCTCAAATCAGTCCTTAAGAGCTGCCTGTGCCGCCGCAAGACGAGCGATTGGAACTCTGAACGGTGAGCATGAAACATAGTCAAGACCGATCTTGTGGCAGAACTCAACAGAGGACGGATCTCCGCCGTGCTCGCCGCATATGCCAAGGTGCATATCCGGACGAACCTGCTTGCCGAGCTTGATTGCCATTTCCATAAGCTTGCCAACGCCTGTCTGGTCGAGCTTTGCAAACGGATCGTTCTCAAATATCTTAGCGTCATAGTAAGCGTTGAGGAACTTACCTGCGTCGTCACGCGAGAAGCCGTATGTCATCTGAGTAAGATCGTTTGTACCGAAGCAGAAGAACTCTGCCTCCTTTGCAATCTCATCAGCCGTAAGAGCAGCTCTCGGTATCTCTATCATAGTGCCGACCTCATACTTAAGGTCTGCGCCTGCCGCTGCAATCTCAGCGTCGGCTGTTTCTACAACTACATTCTTAACGTACTTAAGCTCCTTGACCTCGCCAACAAGCGGTATCATAATTTCAGGAACAATGTTCCAGTCCGGATGAGCCTTCTTAACGTTGATGGCCGCACGGATAACGGCTGAAGTCTGCATCTTTGCGATTTCAGGATATGTTACCGCAAGACGGCATCCGCGGTGACCCATCATCGGGTTGAACTCGTGGAGAGAATCAATTATAGCCTTGATCTGCTCAACTGTCTTGCCCTGTGATTTTGCAAGAAGCTCAATATCAGCTTCTTCTGTCGGAACAAACTCGTGAAGCGGAGGATCAAGGAAGCGGATTGTAACCGGATTACCCTCAAGAGCCTCATAAAGAGCCTCAAAGTCGCCCTGCTGAATCGGGAGAATCTTATTAAGAGCAGCTTCTCTCTCCTCAACGGTATCCGAGCAAATCATCTCGCGGAACGCCTCTATTCTGTCGCCCTCAAAGAACATATGCTCTGTACGGCAAAGGCCGATGCCCTCTGCGCCAAGCTCGCGTGCCTTCTTTGCGTCTGCCGGAGTATCCGCGTTTGTTCTAACCTTCAATACTCTGAACTTGTCGACCCACTCCATTATTCTTCCGAACTCGCCGGCAATCGTAGCGTCAACAGTAGGAATAATGCCGTCATAGATGTTTCCTGTTGAACCGTCTATTGAAATGTAGTCGCCCTCGTGATATTCCTTGCCTGCAAGGGTGAACTTCTTGTTAGCCTCGTCCATAACTATTTCTGAACAGCCGGATACACAGCAGGTGCCCATACCTCTTGCAACAACGGCTGCGTGAGACGTCATGCCGCCGCGAACAGTGAGGATACCCTGTGAAGCCTTCATACCCTCAATGTCCTCAGGTGAAGTCTCAAGACGAACCAAAACGACCTTTTCGCCATTTGCGTTCCATGCCTTTGCATCCTCGGCAGAGAATACGATTTTACCGCAAGCTGCTCCCGGAGAAGCCGCAAGAGCCTTTGCAACAGGTGTTGCAGCCTTTAAAGCGGCAGCGTCAAACTGCGGATGAAGAAGTGTGTCAAGATTTCTCGGATCGATCATCTTAACAGCCTCCTGCTCGCTGATCATACCCTCGTCAACGAGATCGCAGGCGATTTTAAGAGCAGCCTGCGCTGTTCTTTTACCGTTACGGGTCTGGAGCATATAAAGCTTTCTGTCTTCAATTGTAAACTCCATATCCTGCATATCTCTGTAATGATTTTCAAGAGTGTTGCAGATTCCTACAAACTGCTCGTAAACCTCGGGCATAACGTCCTTAAGCTGATCTATCTTCTGCGGTGTTCTTACGCCCGCAACAACGTCCTCGCCCTGTGCGTTCATAAGGAACTCACCCATAAGGTGCTTTTCGCCTGTTGCCGGGTCACGAGTGAACGCAACGCCTGTACCTGATGTTTCGCCCATATTACCGAATGCCATCATCTGTACGTTAACGGCTGTACCCCATGAATAAGGAATATCGTTATCACGGCGATATACGTTTGCTCTGGGGTTGTCCCATGAACGGAATACGGCTGTGATAGCTCCCATAAGCTGCTCCTTAGGATCAGTCGGGAAGTCAACGCCGATTTTTTCTTTATATTCAGCCTTAAACTGGTTTGCAAGCTCCTTGAGATCCTCGGCTGTAAGCTCTGTATCCTGCTTAACGCCCTTTTCAGCCTTCATCTTGTCAATGAGCTCTTCAAAATATTTTTTGCCGACCTCCATAACAACGTCGGAATACATTTGGATGAATCTTCTGTAGCAGTCATACGCCCAACGCGGATTGCCGGACTTCTGCGCCATAACCTCAACAACAGTCTCGTTAAGTCCAAGGTTAAGTATGGTATCCATCATACCGGGCATTGACGCTCTCGCGCCGGAACGTACCGAAACAAGCAGCGGATTTTCCTTGTCGCCGAATTTTTTGCCCGTAATTTCTTCCATCTTTGAGATGTACTCCATGATTTCGGCTTGAATCTCATCATTGATCTTTCTGCCGTCCTCATAATACTGTGTGCAGGCCTCAGTTGTGATTGTGAAGCCCTGCGGTACCGGTAAGCCGAGGTTTGTCATCTCGGCAAGGTTAGCGCCCTTACCGCCGAGAAGCTCTCTCATCTTTCCGTTACCCTCTTTGAACAAATAAACATACTTTTTGCCCATTGGTATTACCTCCTGAAAAAAATTGTGCAGATTTTAAAACACATACAAAATTTGACTTCTCAGTCTAACTGTTATTATAACAAATATTTGTCAATTTGGCTATACCTTATTCAAATTTTTTACAGATTTTTCCGATAAAAACAACCTAAATTAACTCTATGCCTTCAAACAATTACTGTTAAAATGTATGAAATTGCCGAAAGCGACAATTTAGCTCTTGAAAAATCCTGCGTATGTGAGATAATAATATTATCTGTTAGTATGTAAAGCAGGCTATTTATCGAACGCTTTTTAAGGAGATCTTTTGATGGGCAGTCTAAGCGCAGTTATCCTTGCCGGCGGCGAGGGGAAGCGAATGAAATCGGATAAGCCGAAAACCCTTTCACAGGTTCTTGGAAAACCTATTCTGCAATGGGTGCTCGACTCGGTTTTGGAAGCCGGCATTGAAAATATATGTGTTGTGACGGGCTATAAAAAGGAGTACATAGAGGAATATCTTAATACTCTTCCGTACCATATTGAAACAACGTTTCAAAAAGAGCGGCTCGGAACGGGTCATGCCGTTATGACGGCAAGGGATTTTCTTGAAAAAAACGGCGGCGATGTGATAATCCTTAACGGCGACGCTCCGTTTATGGACTCGGACACAATTAAAACCGCGCTTGAACGGCACAGAGCCGATTCAAACAGCGTTACTGTAATTTCGGCAAGGGTCGGCGATCCGACGGGCTACGGCAGGATTGTCAGGGATAAAGAGGGTCGCCTTTCCGCTATAACGGAGCACAAGGACGCGGATCAAAGTGTTTTAAAGATAAACGAGATAAACTCAGGAGCCTACTGGTTTTCATCGCAGGAGCTTTTGGGAGTGCTGTCGGAAATAAAATCAGACAACAATGCCGGAGAATACTATTTGCCCGACGCGATAAAGCTGCTGCTTAAAAAGGGCAAAAGGGCAGGCGCATACACTGCCGGCAGCGAGGACGCAGTATTAGGCGCAAACGATCCCGTTCAGCTTGCTCAGCTTAACGAAATAGCAGAAAAGCGATATAAATGATATATTTTAATCAAAGTATCTCTTTGCTCTTTAAATTTTCACAGATTTAAAAGCGCGGAGGAAAAAATCAGCTTGATCAAACTTCCTGCGGCGACCGCTTCCCCGCTTCGCGGGGAAGCAGCTCCGGCACAACGCCGGCTCGGCGTTGTGCCGGAGCTCGGAACTGCCTTCGGCAGTTCATGTCGCCGCAGGTATAAGGCACAAACTCATACATCATCCGCATTTTATAAAAACAGGGGGTTAAATTAAATGAATTTTCACGGAAAGGATATTAAAATCTTCACCGGAAGCTCAAACAAGGAAATAGCTCAGGGTATAGCAGGATGTCTCGGTCTGCCGCTCGGCAAATCAGACTGCTCGACCTTCAGCGACGGAGAAATCTCCGTTTCACTTCACGAATCGGTAAGAGGAAGCGAATGCTTCATCGTTCAGTCCACCTGCGCTCCCGTAAACGATAATCTTATGGAAATTCTTATTATGATGGACGCCATGAAACGTGCTTCCGCCGCAAGGATCACAGCCGTTATTCCTTATTTCGGCTATGCAAGACAAGACAGAAAAGCAAAGGCAAGAGACCCGATCTCAGCAAAGCTTTGCGCTGATCTTCTCACCTGCGCCGGCGCCGACAGGATTCTTACAATGGATCTGCATTGCGCTCAGATACAGGGCTTTTTCAATCTTCCCGTCGATCATCTTCTCGGCGCTCCGCTGCTCGCAAACCATATGAAGGAGCAGATAGGAACGGACACCGAAAACTACGTTGTAGTATCTCCCGACCTCGGTTCTGTTACAAGAGCAAGAAACTTTGCCGCTAAAATCGGCTGCCCCCTTGCAATTATAGATAAACGCCGCCAGAGAGCTAATGTCTCTGAGGTTATGAACATAATAGGCGACGTAAGAAACAAAAAGGCTATTCTCGTTGACGATATGATAGACACCGCCGGAACTCTCTGCAACGCCGCTCAGGCAATCGTAGAAAAGGGCGGCGCAACAAGCGTTGTGGCGTGCGCAACACACGGCGTGCTCTCAGGCCCGGCAATCGAGAGAATCGAAAAGAGTCTTATAAAAGAGGTTATCCTGCTTGACACAGTGCCGGTAACGGACGAGAAAATGATAGATAAATTTACAATTCTTCCCACCGCTCCCGTATTTGCCGAGGCGATTGAAAGAATTTATGCCGACAAGCCTGTTTCACCTATGTTCGGCTGATAAACGATTTTAAAAAAACTGAACGATAGAATGCGATAACTCCTGTTTTGGATTTATCGCATTTTTGTCGTGTTGCAAGGAGCAAAATTTTATGTTTAATCCATTTAAAAAATCCGGCGGAATAGATTTTATCATAGTCGGACTTGGAAATCCCGGCAAAGAATACGAAAACACACGCCACAACGCAGGCTTTATCACTCTTGATATGATAGCGGGAAAATACTCAATAGACGTAAAGCGTTTAAAATACAAGGCTCTTGTAGGAACAGGAAAAATAGGAGATAAAAGCGTAATGCTTTTAAAGCCTCAAACCTTTATGAACAAAAGCGGCGAGGCTGTAAGAGAAGCAATGAATTTTTACAAATTATCCCCTATGAATGTTGTTATAATATCAGACGACATATCGCTTGAGCCGGGCAGGCTTCGTATAAGACGCAAGGGCAGCGACGGCGGACAAAAGGGTCTGCGCAGCATAATAAACCTTTGCAAAAGCGATGAATTTCCACGGATAAAAATGGGAGTAGGCGCAAAGCCAGAACACTTTGACCTTGCCGACTGGGTGCTGTCAAAATTCACGGCAGCAGACTTATCTCTTTTTTCAAAGGCTGCCGAAGCTGCCTGCGACGCGGCCCGATTGATAATAAACGGAGAAATCGACAAGGCTATGAATCTTTACAATTCTTGATATAAGGTAAATATAATGAAATTTATTCAGAACACAACATCAAAGCTCAGGGAATATAAGCTGTTAAGAGAAGCGCTTAAATCGCCGTCCTCGGCCGCAGTCGCGGCAGGACTAACAACCCAGCTCAAAGCGAATATAATCCACACCCTTTGCTCCGATTTCGGCTCAAAGGCATTTATCATAGTAGACGATGAGGCTCAGGCGCAAACGCTCGCAAACGACCTTGCCTCAATGGGCGGCAAACCGCTTTTATATCCCGTACGTGATTTTAATTTCAGGAATATGCAGAGCATTTCAAAGGAGTATGAGCACAGCCGCATAAACGTGCTGTGCAAAATGGCAAGCGGAGAATATACTGCTGTTATCGCCTGCATTGACGCAGCCGTTCAATACACAATACCGCCGTATGCTCTCAAAAAAGCTTCCCTCACCTTAAAAAGCGGAGCACAAGCAAGCGTCGAGAAAATAGTTCAGGCTCTTGTGCTTGCCGGCTATGAGCGCTGCTCTCAGGTCGAGGGCAGAGGACAGTTCGCGGTAAGAGGCGGTATAATCGACTTCTTTATGCCCGATTCAGAAAATCCCGTGCGTATCGAGCTTTGGGGAGACGAGGTGGATACGCTCAACTTCTTTGACATTGAATCACAGCGCAGAACGGAATATATAGAGGAGATAAGCCTGACCCCGTCCTCTGAGCTTCTTATAGAAAATCCAAATGAGCTTGCCGAAAAAATAGAGCGCAAGGCGCAGCTTCTCAAGGGCAAAAACGCGCCGAAGGCAAGAGAAGTGCTGTACCGAGAGGCGGACAATATAAAAAACGGGATATTCTCCGGCTCAATGGACAAATTCATAGCCCTTGCATATGACAATACAGCGACGCTCTTTGATTACGCAGACGACAACACGCTTTATTTCGTGTCGGAAAGCTTAAGAACAAGGGAAAGACTGCGCTCATATGAACGGCTGTTTGAGGAGGAGCTTAAGGAATGCTTTTCCCAGGGGATACTTTGCCGCGGCTTTGAAACATATTCCATTGACAAAACCGCAGTTATTTCAATACTTTCAAAAAACAGACTTGTATATCTCGACAACTTCGCAACCTCAGGATATGAGCTTAAAATTAACGAAATTGTGACCTTTAATCTGAAGCAGCTCTCACTCTGGAGCGGTTCGGTCAAAATCCTTTTAGAGGATCTAAACGAGCTTCATAATAAAAACACGAGCATTGTAATCCTTGCCGGCACCGAAAAGGCGGCGGCCTCTCTCGCCTTTGAGCTTGAGGAAAAGGGATATGTCATTACAAGGGCAAATGACATTGAACAGCCGCTTAACGGATGTATTTACGTTTTGCCCGGCGGACTGTCGTCCGGCTTTGAATATCCTCAGACGGGCTTTATACTGATAACGCACGGAATAACCGGCAAAATAAGAAAGCGCAAAACGAAAAAGGATAAAAACGCACAGCAGATATATTCTCTTTCGGAGCTTTCAAACGGCGACTACGTTGTTCACTCAACACACGGTATAGGTATATTTAAGGGCATTCATAAAATCGAGGTTCAGGGAGTGGTCAAGGATTACATAAAGGTGGAATACGCGAAAAAGGACACCTTGTATGTACCGGTTACGCAGCTTGACCTTATATCAAAATATATAGGCCCCAAGGAAAATTCCGCCGTTAAGATAAACCGCCTTGGGAGCGGCGACTGGCAAAAAACAAAAGCGAGAGTGCGCAAAAACGTCAAGGATATTGCAAGCGAGCTCACAAGGCTTTATGCCGAGAGAATGGCAGCGCCGGGCTATGCGTTTTCGCCTGACGGCGAATGGCAGCGCGATTTTGAAATGGGCTTTGAATATGAGGAAACGGACGACCAGCTTCGCTGCGTTGACGAAATAAAGGGCGATATGGAGCGCACCGCTCCAATGGATAGACTTTTGTGCGGCGACGTCGGCTTCGGAAAAACCGAGGTTGCGCTAAGAGCCGCATTCAAGTGCGTTACAGACTCAAAGCAGTGCGTTTTTCTTTGTCCCACAACAATACTTGCATGGCAGCATTATCAAACGGCAATGAACCGTTTTGAGGGCTTCCCAGTAAAAATAGAGCTTTTAAGCCGCTTTCGCACGCAAAAGCAGCAGGAGGAAATTATAAAGCGACTTGCGCGCGGAGATATAGATTTGGTAATAGGAACTCATCGGGTAGTGCAAAAGGACGTTACATTCAGAAATCTCGGACTGGTAATAATAGACGAGGAGCAGCGTTTCGGCGTTGCGCAAAAGGAGCGCTTTAAGGAAATTTGCAAAAACGTTGACGTTTTGACCCTTTCCGCCACGCCGATACCGCGAACCTTAAATATGGCAATGAGCGGAATACGAGATATGAGCACGCTTGAGGACGCTCCTCAGGACAGACATCCCGTTCAAACCTATGTGTTAGAGCATGACGACGGGGTAATATCGGAAGCTGTAAGGCGTGAGCTAAGACGAGGCGGTCAGGTGTTCTACCTTCATAACAGAGTTGAATCCATAGAACGCTGCGCGGCAAGACTTCAAAGACTTATTCCCGAAGCAAAGATAGCGGTGGCTCACGGTAAAATGTCTGAAAACGAGCTTTCGGATATATGGCAGAGGATGCTTGAGCAGGAAATAAATCTGCTTGTTTCAACAACAATTATCGAAACAGGAATAGATTTGCCAAACGCAAACACCCTCATAATAGAGGACGCCGACCATATGGGGCTTTCACAGCTTCATCAGCTGCGCGGACGAGTTGGCAGGAGCACACGGCGCGCCTATGCCTACTTTACGTTCCGTCCTCAAAAGGTTTTGACGGAAATATCTCAAAAACGTCTGAACGCCATAAAGGAATTTACCGAATTTGGCTCCGGCTTTAAAATCGCCATGCGCGACCTTGAGCTGAGAGGAGCCGGAAATATCCTCGGAGCGCAGCAGCACGGACATATGGAGGACGTCGGATATGATATGTATTTAAAGCTGCTCGGCGAGGCGCTGAACGAGGCGAAGGGAATAAAAAACGAAACGCCGACAGAGCTTGAATGCCTTGTAGACGTTCAAATACAGGCGCACATTCCCGAAAGCTATATCGAATCGACGGGTCAGCGCCTTGACATCTACAAGCGCATTTCAGACATACGAAACAAGGACGACGCAAGAGATGTTACCGACGAGCTTATCGACCGCTTCGGTGAGCCGCCCGACGCAGTGCTCGGACTGATAAACGTCGCCCTCACAAGGGCTTTGGCAGCGTCATTCGGCATATATGAAATCAAACAAAACGGAACGAGCATAATGCTTTACACGAACAATATAAAAACTCCGTTTGCCGCGGAAACAATAAGCAGGTTCAAGGGCTCAGCTTTTCTTAACGCCGGAAGCAAGCCGTATATATCCGTTAAATTTCAAAGCGGCGTTACGCCGGACAAAATGCTAAAACAAATATTTTTTGCTTAAAGCGAAAAATAGCCGTATATTTTGCCATATTTACGGCTCTAAATGTAAATTTGTTTTTAAAACGCACGAATTTGTGACTATTATATATAGACAAATTAGTCAAAAAAGAGTATAATAGTTACGTTTTTTACAAGTGAAAGGACGGTAAATAAAATGAAAATACTAAAAAAAGCCGCTGCCGCAGCGTTGGCAGCAGGAATACTTGTTGCCGCAACAAGCTGTGCGGACACAAGCTGGTCTTATAAGGATGACAAGAACACCCTGCCTATAGGAACATACATCTATTATATGTCAGGCGCTTACAGCTTTGCTAAGCAGAGCGCTCAGTCGGATGTTGAAGTAACAACCGACGCCGACGGCGCAACAGAGGCAACAGAGGCAGTTGACGTTATGACAGCCAAAATAAAGGACAACAAAGACAAAGAGGTCACCGGTAAGGACTATATCCTTAACACCGCTTCTAACAGCAGCAAGGCTCTGCTGTTCACGCTGAAAAAATTTGACGAGCTCGGACTTAAGCTTTCTGACAGCGATAAAACACAGATAGACACGCTCACAACGCAAAGCTGGGCGTATAGCGGAAGCACATATGAAAAGCTTGGTATATCAAAGGATTCATACAAGCTTGCTTATGCCGAATTCAGCACAAAGTACGAGGCTTTATTCAAAAAGCTTTACAATAAGGGCGGCGAATTTGAGGTTTCTGCCGACGAGCTGAAAAAATATTACACCGACAACTATGTTGACTACTCATATCTTCCTATGAATCTTTACACAACGGTTGAGTCTTCTGATCAAAGCGCTGATTCCTCAGCATCCACAACAAAAGCCTTAAGCGACAAAGAGATAAAAGAGGCAAAGGAAAAATTTGACGGTTACGCAAAAGATATAAACGACGGAAAGAAGAGCTTTGACGAAATAGACACGGAATTTATGAAGGATCAGAAGTCTGCGACAAGCTCTGCCGTAACAAATCAGGAGCTGCTCGACAACTCATCTGCACCGGCTGATATAATCAATGAGGTCAAAAAGCTGAAAACCGGCGAGGCTTCGGTAATTACAGTCGGAGAGGGCGACACGGCTGTTATGTATCTTGTTTCCAAAGGCGATATAAAAGACAGCGCCGACGGGCTTGCAAAGGACGAAAGCAAGAGCTATTCGGTTCTTACCAATATGAAAAAAGATGAGTTTGAGAATTATATTAACGAGCAGGCAGAGAAGATGGAAGTTCAGGAAAACAGCGCCGCTTTCAATCAGTACACACCTGAAGAGCTTGAGAAGAAGATGAACGAAATAACCTCTGCAAACGCCTCCTCAAATTCATAATTAAGCAAAAATAATTAATCAAAGTCAGAAACCGCTTGGATGTATTTTTTATTTCCAAGCGGTTTTAATTTTTTAATCCAAATCCCTTTGAGTGCATGCTGACTATGACCGCAGCGTTACCGCCTTGCGGCGACCTGCCTGCTACTTTATATTAGTTTATTATGCAAGGGGCTAAACGCCCCTTGCAACCCCAAAACCTGCCAGAGATTACAGGTGAATGATAGTTTTATATTATTAACAGCAAATGATTTAAGCAAATATAAATCAAAAAAATTTTGTATTAAAAGGAGCCTGCCCGGCACGAGGGCGAAGTAGAGTTATAAATCTTATTTTTCAAAGCATAAAAGCTTTGTTTTATATTTCTATGACCGCAGCGTTACCGACTTGCGCCGGCAACGCTGCTACTTTAAAATTGGATTTTAAACGGGGGAGCTGACGCTCCCCCGTAAGCCCCACCTGCTCTCTCAAAGAAATATTTTAAGTTAAAATTATTGCCACTGTCTGCCAAATATTGCAAGCGCACAATCATTTTTACCTCACAGGGCAGAGAGTTAAGCGTAAACTCTCCAAAGCAAGTAAAAGCTTGAAAGTAAATATTCCTTTAACGAGAATGATGAGGTGCAGGAGAAGCGAAGCTTCTCCTGCAAAATCAGGTTTATCGACAAGCAAAAACGGAGCCGTTTGGCTCCGTTTTTTATAGCTTATTAATTTCCGTCGTAAAGGTATCCTATTCTGTTTCCGTCGCCCTTATTTACTGCGCCTATAATGTATTGATTAAGCAACCTTACATCGTCGTCGGTTACATCACCGTCAGCGTCAACATCTGCAAGCGTTCTATACTTATCGTCAACAGGTAATCCTCCTGCTATTCTGCGAACTATATATGCGTCTATAGAATTTATCAGGGAATCTCCGCTGAGCTCGCCATACATACTTTCTTCGCCTGCGCTTACCCATATAGCCTTAACGGTTATATCATTTGTTATCGGGGTCTTTTCATTGAATATATCCCCGTCCGCTTTACCTGTAACACTCCATCCGGCAAATATTTTATCACCGTTTGAAGGCTCTTTTGGCAATTCTACAGTGCCGTTTGGATTTGCATAGCGAGCGGCATAATTTTCGTTGCCATCGGTGGAGAATGTCACCTTAAATACGTGCTTATCTTCTTCCGAGGTCCACACGGGATAATCATCTGTGCCAATATTTTGACCCCATACCTTATCCGTATTTCCGTTTTGCAGCAGCCACGCTACCTCACCGGATTTAAACGCGTCTGAAGTTTTCAGCGATACATCCTCCGCTTCTCCGCCGACTCCGTTATTCGCCGTACCCTCCATGTAATAGCAATTATCTATTTGGGCACCGTTGCTTACCGTGCCGACTATTCCGCTTGAGGTATTACTGCCCGTCGCCGTCACATTGCCGATGTTATAGCAATTCGCAATTCTACCGCCTTCACATTCGGCGGCAATTCCGCCTAATTTGCCGAATCCTCTTATTTGACCGATATTATAGCAATTCTCTATTGTGCCGCCAATGTTTATTCCAACTATTCCGCCGATGTTTTGAGCCGGTTCAATATTGCAGGCATTGCAGCAATTTAATATAGTGCCGCCCTCGTTTTCTCCTGTAATTCCGCCGGCGGTTCCACCGGAACCGGGTTTTATATCTCCTTTTATCGTCAGGTTCTTTACTGTGGCTCCTGTGGCAAGCTTGTAAAACAGCCCTTGATTATCTATGTATATTCCGCTTATTGTATGAGCGTCTCCGTCAAATTCACCGCGAAAGCCTCCCAAAGCGGCTCCAATCGGTTTCCAATGTTTATTTTCATTGTATTTTTCTGACATATTTATATTGGCAGTCAGCTTAAAATACTCTCCCTCTCCATAAGGAGTGTCTCCGTAATTATAAGTAATGTAATCATTAAATTCCTCAAGGTCAGCAAGATTTGAAATGAGGTACGGATTATCCTTTGTTCCCGCGCCGCCGCTTCCGTCAAATTTGGCTGATGCGTCAAAAATAAACGCTGATACAGTCAGTGCAATAATAAAAAGCGTCAGCAATAAACTTGTAAATTTAATCACATTACGTCTCATTACTTTTTCCCCTTCCGAAGCTCAAATATACACAGTACATTATAACATCTCTTATCTTGATAATTCAAGTAAATTTTAAAAAAATACAATATTCAGCTAAATTTTCTATTTACCTTTGCCCGTTAATACAAAATAATCCGTGTCGGCGGCCCAAAGGGCGGCGGCAGGCAGGCAACCGCAAGGCGGTTTACTTATTAAAAAGTGTTTTTTTATTTATGTACTCCTTGAACCGCAGTCGGCGCTGCTTAAGATTTTGTTTTTGCAGGAGAAGCTCCGCTTCTCCTGCACCTCATCATTCCCGCACAAGGAAATTTTGCGTGATTAAGCTTTTATACCCGTAAAGTGATTTTAAAATAAAAATAATTTTTTGAGCGAATAAAAGGGGTTGCAAGGGGCTTGCCCCTTGCATAACAAACTAATATAAAGTAGCAGCGTTACCGGCGCAAGGCGGTAATGCTGCGGTCAAAAGGAGCGGCAGCCCGAAAGGCGAACGCCGCGATTTTTGCATAAAAATCGCGGCAAGCCACAAGGGCTTGCCGCGACGTGGTGGGAGATGGTGGATTCGAACCACCGAAGCAACTTGCAACAGATTTACAGTCTGCCCCCTTTGGCCACTCGGGAAATCTCCCAAATATAAAGGCTACAGCAAAACGCTTATAGCCTTTTTTGGAGCTGGTGGACGGACTTGAACCCCCGACCTGCTGATTACAAATCAGCTGCTCTACCAACTGAGCTACACCAGCGCATACAAGCTTTTCACTCGACGCTCGTCTATAATACCACTTACATTTGCTTTTGTCAAGACCTTTTTTCAATTTTTAACGCATACATATTAATATTAAAGCTCCGCTCATCTGATGATAACACTCTTAGATAAACGGAGCTTAAACACATATTATTCAATCTATATTCTTTCGTTCTCTTTTTTTAATATTAATTCCTTTTGCTCTATATCTTTAGCAGCTTGACGCTTTGCCTTCATCAATCCTCTATCCGCAAGGCTCAAACCAGTTTTTATATTATGGTTCAGACGCTTACCTTTATTATTGATGCAATTGCGTCATCCACCGCCTTTTGATTATGATAATACTTTATTATATCGCTTCTCGTTATTATTCCCATAAAAACTCCTCTGTCGTCAATTACGGGAACAAAATTCTGATCCATAACCCTCATCAGCAAGGTTTCAACCGAAGTCGTTATCGTAACAGCAGGATTCCAGCCCTTTCTTAATATATCCTTTATGGTTTTCTTTTCCTGCCCCTTAATGCTGAAATCGTTGTTTTCAAGCATATTCCACAGAAAATCTCCTTCGCTGACAGTACCTATATATTCGCCGTTTTGGGCTATAACCGGAATAGCTGTATAGCCATGATACCTCATTTTCTCAAGTCCCTGCCTTATGGTATTACTTTCGTAAATATAGGCAACGTCACACTTTGGCTTTAACAGCATGATAATATTCATTTTTTATGCTTCACCCCTTTCCGCGTTTTAATTATATCAAATTAGTAAAATAATATAAAGACAATTCGTGAACAATTCATTAATTTTTACAAATTGACCAAAAACTGAAATTATAAACAAATTTTATTTTTTCTGTCCTCTCTTTTTCTATCTATACCTTATCATCACTTTACATAGATTTTACATAAGGCATATCTTACCTTTACTTTGCTTGTTTATCATATAGCTGATATAAAACGCATACGCATTTTAATTGCGTCAGCACTCAAACAGTCTTGCTTTGGCTTTCGCGCAATTAATACAACAGGTAAAATTTGAAAGGATTACAAATTATGGATTTTTTCTCTATCCTTACATTTATCGGCGGCCTCGCTCTGTTCCTTTACGGAATGAATGTTATGGGAGAGGGGCTTGAACACACCTCTGACGGACGGCTTGAAAAAACTCTTGAAAAAATGTCCAACACAACTATCAAGGGGCTTTTGCTCGGCGCCGGCGTTACGGCAGTCATACAATCGTCATCCGCCACAACTGTTATGGTAGTAGGCTTTGTAAACTCAGGCATTATGAAGCTTTATCAGGCAATAGGCATTATTATGGGCGCTAATATCGGCACCACAATAACCGGCTGGATACTCAGTCTTACCGGCATTCAAGGCGACAGCTTTATAATGCAGATAATACAGCCGAAAAACTTTTCCCCTATAGTCGCGATAATCGGAATAATCCTTATTATGTTCTTCAAGGACGCAAAAAAGAAAAATGTCGGAAACATACTCGTCGGCTTTGCGGTTTTAATGTTCGGTATGACGTCTATGAGCTCCGCTATGACCCCTCTTGCAAGCAATCCTGATTTTGCAAACTTCCTAATAATTTTCCAAAACCCGATATTCGGAATACTTGCCGGAGCGCTGCTTACCGCTGTTATTCAATCCTCCTCCGCTTCCGTCGGTATTTTACAGGCTCTTTCCTCAACGGGAATAATCAGCGTTTCAACCGCTATTCCAATAGTTATGGGACAGAATATAGGCACCTGCGTCACCGCTCTGCTCTCCTGCATAGGCGCAAAAAAGAACGCGAAAAGGGCGGCGTTCGTTCACCTTTATTTTAACATAATCGGCACGGTTGTAGTCTCTGTTATTTTCTATCTGCTTAATGCGATTTTCTCCTTCGATTTCGTAAGTCAAATTGCCGGCCCAGCCGACATTGCCGTTATACATACCTGCTTCAACGTAATCGTTACAATTATGCTGTTCCCGTTTTCCAAGCTTCTGGAAAAGCTTGCGTGCCTTACTATCAAGGACAAGTCCGAGGACGACGATACACCGTTTATAGATCAGCGTTTTCTCAACACTCCGGGTCTTGCAACCGAGCAGTGCCATAATATGGCCATTAAAATGGCGGAGCTTTCAAAGCGCACTATTCTTGAGGCTCTTACCCTTATAGAAAACGGATACGATGAAAAAACGGCGATGAAAATAAGCGACCATGAGGATTCCGTGGACAATTACGAGGATATTCTCGGCACATACCTTGTAAAGCTGAGCAGCAAGAACCTTTCGGTCTGGGACAGCAAAGAGGTATCAAAGCTGCTGCACTGTATAGGCGACTTTGAACGCATAAGCGATCACGCGGTCAATATTCAGGACGTGGCAAAGGAAATACAGCATAAAAAAATCACATTCTCACCGCAGGCAATGGAGGAGATACGCATTATGACCTCTGCTCTGCGTGAAATACTCGATATTGCGTTCGCAGCGTTTATAAACAACGATTACTCTCTTGCCGACAAAGTAGAACCGCTTGAGCAGGTTATCGACAACCTGCGCGACAAGCTTAAAAAGCGCCATGTAAAGCGTCTGCGCGACGGCGACTGCACAATTGAGCTCGGCTTTATTTTCTCGGATCTTCTCACTAATTACGAAAGAGTATCGGATCATTGCTCAAATATTGCCGTATGTATGATACAGGTAAACAAGGAAAGCTTCGAGACCCATGAATATCTGCATGAAATAAGAGGATATGAGTTTGGTCAGTACAGAACGGAATACGAAAGCTTTAAGAAAAAATACGCCTTACCCGAAAATAAAGCGCCTCAGCTTACACAGCAAAGCGTTTCAACAAATTGATTTTAAAGCAGCGCCGCACACAAAGTGCGGCGTTTAGACTGTAATAAGCTTCTGCCTCCTTTAAGCCGCGCAAGCTTCATTATATTATATGCCGACTCTTCTTTTTGTCGAATTTCGATTTGGCTTTTATTTTTAAAACAAAACGCTTTTTTGTTTTTTCTACGCCTTCATTAACGCCTTAAGCTCAAAAGGTCTTTACCGACCGCGCACACCCTTTAGCGCCTTTACGTTTAATTTTATGCGCCCGCCTGCTTGTATAATGACGAAAACGCCGGAGACCCTTCCTCCGGCGTTTGAATTAAGCAAGACCTATTCTCTTTTTAATTTTCACTCCGTCAAGGGCAAGCGCAAGAATTATAAACGCTATGCCGCTGCCGATTGCCTGTATAGTGTCGCCGGGTATGCTTTCAAGCGCGCTGTACCATGTAACCGAATCAAACAACGAGCCGAAAAATCCCGACTGAGACGTTATTTTATCAAGCGCAAGCAGCGCGACCCTCGTAAGATAATAGCCAAACACGGTTATCAAGCCTGACGGAACTATCATAACTGCGTTACACACCGTCAGCATTTTTTCACTTTTGCTCGTAAACGGAAGCGAAATCAACGGCTTGATTAAAAACGTAGGTATTATATAGTGAAAATATCCGCCCATTAAATCCGCAAGAGCTCCGCCTATGCCCGCGCCGATCATGGCGTATGGAGTCGGAAGAAGGCATGCCATAAGATATATCATTGTGTCGCCGAGATGAATATATCCTCCGCCCGGCGTCGGCACCTTTATAAAATAGGTCAGAACCATAGTCATCGCGGCAAACATTGCAGTGATAGCGATTTTTTTTAGAGAGTTTGTCGATTTGTTCATTAGTTTCACCCCTGAATATTATTCCGTTTCCGAAAACTGCTGTAATAATAGCAAAAAACTGTGCGTTGTAAAATGCACAGTTTTTACATTTTTAAGGTGTACAGTTATTCGGAAAATTCCAATTCCAGCTTGGTTGTAAGCTCTTCCCATTCATTCATTTTTTCGGCGCAAAGCGAATTAAGCTTTTCAAGCTCCTCGCTAAGCTCTGTCAAAAGCTGAAAATCGGACGAGCTGTCCGGCTCGGAAAGCTTAACCTCAAGCTGGCTTATTTCGCCTTCAAGCCTCCCTATTTCCTCCTCGCATTTTTTAATTGCCGTCTTTAGCTTTCTTTTATTAGACGCGTATTCCTTTTTTGCCCTGTAATCAATAGCCGCCGCGCTTGTTTCCTTTTTTGGAGCGCTCTGTCTTATGCCCTGCTCCTCATCGCTTTTTTCCAAATAATCGTCATAGTTCCCTATATACTCCCTTGCGCCGTCCGGCAAAAGGGTTATTATTCTTGTCGAGAGCCGGTTTATAAAATACCTGTCGTGGCTTATTATAAACATTGTTCCGCTGTAATCGAGCAGCGTCTTTTCAAGGGCTTCGCGGGAGGCGGTGTCAAGATGGTTTGTAGGCTCGTCAAGCAAAAGGAAATTTCCGCCTGCAAGCATAAGCTTTAAAAGGGCTATTCTCGCTCTTTCGCCTCCGCTCAAACTTTTTATTTCCTTAAAAACATCGTCACCCCTGAAAAGGAAAGAGCCGAGGGCTGTTCGCACCTGTGTTTGTGTAAGCTGCGGAAAATCGTCCCAAACCTCATCAATCGCGGATTTTTCAAAATGCAGATTTTCCTGTATCTGGTCAAAATACCCCGTCTGAACATTTGCGCCAAGGCTGATTGAGCCGCTGTCGGGCGTATACTGACCGAGCAGGGTTTTAAAAAGCGTTGTCTTTCCGCAGCCGTTGGCTCCAAGCAGGAAAATGCGCTCTCCCTTTCTTATGTGAATATCGAGATTTTTAAACAGCTTCTTCTCGCCAAAGGATTTTGCAAGCCCCCTGCATATTAAAACGTCGTTGCCGGACTCAGCCTTTGGCGTGAATTTGAATTTTACCGTGTCAAGCTCTTCCTCCGGCTTTACAAGCTGCGCCCTTATTCTGTCAGCCTGCTTTTGCTTACTTGCGGCCGTTATAAAGTTGTGCTCCCTTCCCCATCGCTTTTGCTGCTCGATTATCCCCTCTATCCTCTTAATTTCCTTTAAATCAGCCTCATATTTATTTTTAAGCGTTTCGTTTATCGCTTCCTTTTTCTTCTTAAATTCACTGTACGAGCCCTTGTATGAAGAAATTTTCCCGTGCTCAAGTTCGATTGTTCTGTTTGTCACTCCGTCAAGAAAATATCTGTCGTGCGATATTACTATTACAGCGCCTGTAAAGTCGCGTATAAAGCCCTCAAGCCACCGGCAGGACGCTATGTCAAGATGATTAGTCGGCTCGTCGAGCAGAAGAAGGTTTGCTCCGCCAAGCAGCAGCTTTGCAAGGCTCAGCTTAGACATTTGTCCGCCGCTCAGATTTTTTATCGGCATATCAAAATATTTGCTGTCAAAGCCAAGTCCGTTAAGAGCCGACGATGTGCGGCTTTTATATGTAAGTCCGCCGCCGCGCTCAAGCTGCTCTCTAAGCTCCATCTGACGAAGTATCAAGGACTGCGCCTCGGCTGAGCCGCTCCCTATTTCGGCATTTATCCTCTCAAGCTCCCTCTCAAGTTCTATCAGCGGAGCAAATACAGATAAAAGCTCGTTATACAGTGTATTGTCGGGGTTTTTGCAGGCGTGCTGCTCCATATAGCCTATTCGGCAGTCCTTGCCCTTTATTACCGCGCCGCCGCTGTTTTCAAGCTCGCCGCCGATAATTTTAAACAGAGTTGTCTTTCCTGCGCCGTTGGCTCCTATAAAGCCTATCTTGTCGTGCTCGCCGACCTCAAACGAAACGTCGCTGAAAAGCGTTCTGTCTGAAAATTCCATACAAAGCCTCTGCACAGTGAGTAATGCCATTCTTATCTACATTCCTTCCCTTCAAAAAAACAGGCAGGAGCACAGCCCCTGCCTGACGTATCCTCAAGACCTTGCGACAAAGCCTATCTTCTTCATCACTTTGTCAAGCGTCCTCTGCGCTATTCTCTCGGCAAATTCCGCGCTTTTTTGATAGCATTCCTTTAAATACGCCTTATCATTTATGTATATATTAAATCTCTCCTGTATAGGACGAAGATGCTCAACAACAGCCTCGCCGACAGCAATTTTAAAATCTCCGTAGCCCTTGCCGTCAAACTCCGCCTCTATCTCCTGCATTGTTTTGCCTGTAACCGAGGAGTAGATTCCCATAAGATTGTTTATTCCGTCCTTGCCTTCTCCAAAGCGCACCTTAGCCTCGCTGTCGGTAATAGCGCGCTTAAACTTCTTCATAATTACCTCCGGCTTATCCAAAACAGCAATATAGCTGTTTGCGTTTTCGTCGGATTTGCTCATCTTTTTAGTCGGATCCTGAAGCGACATTATCCTTGCGCCAACCTTTGGAATATACGGCTCCGGCGCTTTGAAAACATTGCCGTAAATACCGTTAAAGCGCTCCGCAATATTTCTTGTAAGCTCAAGGTGCTGCTTTTGATCCGCCCCAACGGGAACCATATCAGCCTGATAAAGAAGTATGTCGGCCGCCATAAGGCTCGGATATGTAAAAAGTCCGGCATTCACGTTGTCTGAATGCTTTGCGCTCTTATCTTTAAACTGCGTCATTCTTGAAAGCTCGCCGAACTGTGTGTAGCAGTTGAGCACCCACGCAAGCTGTGAATGCGCGGATACATGACTTTGTATAAAAAACGCGCTTTTTTCAACGTCTATTCCGCAGGCAAGCAACAGGGCGTATGCCTCATAAATATTTGAGCGGAATTTTGCCGGCTCCTGCCTGACCGTTATGGTGTGTAAATCGGCAAGAGCGAAGACGCAGTTAAATTCATCCTGTAGCTGCACCCAGTTTTTCAATGCTCCGAAATAGTTTCCGAGCGTTATGGTGCCGCTCGGCTGAATTGCGCTGAATATTACCTTTTTTCTCTCCTGTGACGTTTGCTGTTCCATAAAAATCCCCCCTGAAACGATGCTTAGCCTATCATTTCTTTTGCAAGCTCGCCTATAGTTTTTATTCCCTTTTTAAGCTGCTCGTCGGTCGGTGTTGAAAAATTTATTCTAAAATTGTTGCACGGCTGCGTTTCATCGGGCAAGAACGCATTTCCCGGAACAACGCAGACCTTGCGTTTTATCAGCTCGCGGCAAAACTCCTGCATATCTATGCCGTCCGGCAGGGTGCAGACCGTGAAAAGTCCTCCCTCAATTTTATTATAGCTTAGCTGAGCAGGCAAATATGTGTCGAGCAAATAAGTCATATAATCCGCCTTTTTGCTGTATATCCTGCGAAGCCTCTCAAGATGCTCCTCATAGTCGTATCTTTTCATAAACTCGTCTACAACGATCTGCGACCATATATTGGTGTGAACGTCCTGACCCTGCTTGCAAACCACCATCTTCTGGAAAATCGGAGTAGGCGCAGATGTAAATGCAACTCTAAGACCCGGAGCTATCGTCTTTGAAAACGAGCCTGCGTAGATAACTATATTATCTGTATCAAAGCTCTTAATAGCCGGAATGTCCTCGCCCTTATATCTTAAATCTCCATACGGGTTATCTTCAATTATCAACACCCCGTATTCTTTAGCAAGCTCATAAAGCCTTTTTCTCTTTTCAAGGCTCATCGTAACGCCCGACGGATTTTGGAAATTAGGTATTGTATAAATTAATTTTACGTTCTTTTCTTCCTTTAAAGCCTTTTCAAGCTCCTCCATATTCATTCCGTCGCTTTCAACCGTAACTCCTCTTAACCGGCAGTTGTATGAGCGGAACGTGTTTAATGAGCCTATAAAGCTTGGGGCTTCGCAAATTACAACGTCATGCTCGTTTATAATCGCCTTTGAAGTCAGATCCATTATCTGCTGCGCGCCCGATGTTATAAGTATAGAGTCGTTTTCGTTGCCGATATTGTATTTGCTCTTAAGATAGGTTTTCAGCCTTTCGCGCAGCGGAGTATATCCCTCGGTCACGCTGTATTGAAGCGAGGCTATGGGGTCTTTCTTCAGTATATCCGCGGAGATTTTTTCAATCTCCTTTGCCGGAAAGGCGTCCGGCGAAGGATTACCTGCCGAAAGCGAGATCACCTGAGGGTCGGCCGCGTACTTAAATATTTCCCTTATTGCCGACGGCTTTAAGCCGCCTACTCTGTCAGAAAAAATATATTCCATATCAAAAGCTCCTTTTGTTTTATATAAAGCCTGAGTTTGATAAATTTCTTTCGCATCTGCTTCATATGTTACCACAAATCGGCGGAATAATCAACATTCAGCTTTAATTTAAATTGACCCATAATTATACCCGATCAACAATTATTTTAAAGCGCTTCGCGCGATTTGCAAAATAAAATTATCATTGCTATTGTAATTACGTCGTTTTTACGCTATAATTGTACGGTATTAAATTTAAATTACTTTACTCTTGAAAGGAAAGCAATATGAAAAAAACAACCAAAATATTGGCAGTAATTCTTGCCGCGGTCTTAATGCTGTCGTTCACATCCTGCGCAAGCGTTCCGCAAAATCAAAGCGAGACGGTAAAAATCTCGGAAATAAAAGAGGACGGATTAAAAAAGCTTTGTACGCAGCTTAACAAAAAGAAGCTTATCCCAGACGAGGGAACGGTTATGCAAAGCAATGTAATCGGCGCAAAGGAGGGCTGCCGCTTTATTATCACTCTTGACGGCGGAAACGCTTTGCTTGAGCTTTATGATTACGGCGACGGCAACCTTGACGAAACGGCGAAAAAGGTAATTTCCGATACAAAAAAGGACGGAAAATTCAATATGCTTGGAATATCTGACGTAACGGCTGAGCTGTCTGACAATGAAAATTACCTTATGATTTACACCGATCCGAAATCGGAGGGAGATAATCCCGATGCCGGACACAAAAAGCGCCGCAGCGATATTACAAAGATTTTTGAAAAGGCAGAATAAGCAACAGTGATAAAGCGTCCCTCAAAGATTGAGGGACGCTTTCAGTATTCTCGCACAAGGGAATTTTGCTTGATTAAGCTTTTATACCCGTAAATAAGCCTTTATAACATGAATTAAAATCAAATTATTTTTTTGAACGAACAAAAAAGGGGGAGCGTAAGCTCCCCCTTTAATATAACATAATATTAAAGCAGCAGCGTTACCGGCGCAAGTCGATAACGCTGCGGTCAAAAAGTGTTTTGCCTATGTTATCCTTGAACAGCAGTCGGCACTGCTGCGCAGCGGTACTGCTGTTTAAAATTTTATTTTCAAGCTTTTGCTTGACTTGGAGTGTTTGCACTCTGCTCTCAGCCTGTGAGGGAAGATTAATTATGCGTTCAAATATGTGAAAGAAGATTAAAACTTTTATTTACTTGCAATCCGTGAGCAGGCCTTGGGGTTGCAAGGGGCTTGCCCCTTGCATAATAAACTAATATAAAGTAGCAGGCAGGTCGCATTAATGCGGTCTGCCTGCGGTAGGCGAGAGCCTCGTCAAAAAATTATTTTTTACTGTGTTGTCCTTGAACCGCAGTCGGCACTGCCGTTTAATATTTTACTTTTTTTGAGTGAGCAGGTCGCGTTTAAGCTAAAATAATTTAAAGCGTTAATTTTGTTATTTAAGGACGAGCTCCTTAATTTTTCTGAAATCACCGTCGGGGACAAAAAATTTGCAGTCCGGCGTCTTTCCGCCGAGCTTAGGCGATATTGAAGTATGTATATAAAGAGAGTCTATTCCGAAATCATTAGCTCCCTTTATATCGGAGCGTTCATCATTGCCTATCATAATGCTTTCGGCTTTTTTTAGGTTATATCTGTTAAACAAAATCTCAAAAAACGCCTTATCGGGCTTACAGCACTGCTCGTCGCTGCTAATCAATATACCGTCAAACTTATCGTAAAGACCCGTAAGCTTTAGCTCAGGGACAGTAAAGCTGCTTTGAGCGTTTGAAAGAAGATATATTTTCTTTCCCCGTTTATGCAGCTCGTCGAACAGCTCGTGAACTCCCTTATACGGCTTTGCTTTCTTTGTTGTGGAAAGACATCGGAACAGCCTTGCCGTAACCTCAACAAGCTCGCTTGAATGCTTTACTCCCTTTTCCGTATAAAGCCTTTTAAATACCGTATTTATAATTATATCCACTATTGAGTATTCGGGATGTATTTTCTTCACTCTTTTTTGTTCCTCGCCGACATACTCATAATATTTTCTGCAAAGCTCCCTTGACTTGTAAACCGCGCCGTTAAAGGAATAAAACGCTGCCATTTGCTTCCAAAGCCGTTTTTTTCCTTCGTCCGTCCTTATATCAAGAAGAGTGCCGTACAGGTCAAAAATATAATTTTTATACATACAAGCCTCCTATAAAAGTCATCATTTTTGCAAATCACAAATTTTTTCACTAAAACAGATACATCCACAACAGAAGTATATCACATATATTTTAAAAAATAAACAGAAGCCGTGACAAATCTGAACGCATATGTTAAAATTAATTAATACGGATTTTCGGCATCAAACCGACTTTACCTGATTTTTGCTTCAGGAGGAAAAATTATGACAAAAAAGCAGGTTGCACTTGCGGCAATAGACGCGCTGAAAAAGGAATACCCGGACGCCGTCTGCTCGCTTGTATATGACGATCCGCTCCAGCTTCTTATTGCGACAAGGCTTGCGGCTCAATGCACCGACGCTCGTGTAAACATAGTTACGCCGGCATTGTTTGAACGCTTTAAAACCGTTGACGATTTTGCCGAGGCAGACGCAGCGGAGGTTGAGGAATACATTAAAAGCTGCGGTCTTTACAGAACAAAAGCCAAAGATATTGTCGCCATGGCGAAAGCTATTAAAGATAATTTCGGCGGCGTTGTGCCGGACACAATAGAACAGCTTGTTACGCTGCCGGGTATCGGAAGAAAAACCGCAAATCTTTTAGTCGGAGATATATTCCACAAGAGCGCCGTGGTGGTTGATACGCACTGCATAAGGATAACCTCAAGGCTTGGCTTACACAATATAAAGGACGCTGTAAAAATAGAAACGATACTGCGAGGTCTTCTTCCGCCGGATGAATCAAACGATTTTTGTCACAGGCTTGTTCTTCACGGCAGAGCAGTTTGCCGGGCACGAAATCCAATGTGTGAGCAATGCTGTATGAACGGCTTTTGTAAAACGGCGAAAAACAAAGAATAAAAGGTGATATTATGTCATTTTCAAGGGATAAAATCAGGAATTTCAGCATTATAGCTCACATAGACCACGGCAAAAGCACGCTTGCCGACAGAATACTTGAGCAGACAAGCTCGGTTGCGCAGCGGGATATGGAGGATCAGCTCCTTGACAATATGGAGCTTGAAAGAGAAAGAGGCATCACGATAAAGGCTCACGCCGTTACTCTGAATTACAAGGCGGACGACGGCGAGGAATATATTTTTAATCTCATCGACACCCCCGGACACGTTGACTTCAACTATGAGGTATCAAGAAGCCTTGCCGCCTGCGAGGGCGCTGTGCTTGTGGTTGACGCATCGCAGGGAATAGAAGCACAGACGCTCGCAAACACATATCTTGCCGTTGACAGCGGTCTTGAAATAGTGCCGGTAATCAACAAAATCGACCTTCCGTCAGCCGACCCCGAACGTGTTATAAACGAAATTGAGGACGTAATAGGCATTCCGGCGCAGGACGCTCCGCAGGTATCCGCAAAGGCAGGAATAAATATCCGCGCCGTGCTTGAAAAAATAGTTTCGGACATACCTGCGCCTCAGGGCAACGACTCATCGCCGCTGCGCGCGCTTATCTTCGATTCATACTATGATTCCTACAAGGGAGTTATAATTTATGTTCGCGTTATGGACGGAATATTAAAGCCGGGCGAAGAGATCGAGCTTATGGCTACAAAATCAAAATTTACCGTAGTCGAATGCGGTTATCTTCGCGCGACCTCATTAGAGCCGGCAAAGGAGATACACGCCGGAGAGGTCTGCTACATTGCCGCAGCAATAAAGTCTGTAAAGGACGCAAAGGTGGGCGACACCGTAACGCTTTCGTCGTCTCCGGCAAAGGAGCCGCTGCCCGGATACCGCGAGGCTCAGCCGATGGTCTACTGCGGAATCTATCCTGCCGACGGAGCAAGATACGCCGATTTGCGTGACGCGCTTGACAAGCTGAATTTAAACGACGCGTCGTTGTCGTTTGAGCCTGAAACCTCTGTTGCGCTCGGCTTTGGCTTTCGCTGCGGATTTCTCGGACTTCTTCATATGGAGATAATACAGGAGCGCCTTGAGCGTGAATATAATCTTGACCTTATAACAACAGCGCCGAGCGTTATTTATCGGCTTACTATGGCGGACGGAGAGATACGCATGATAGACAATCCCACAAACTACCCGTCAAGCGCACTTATCATAAAGGCAGAGGAGCCCGTTACAAACGCTCATATTTATGCGCCGTCCGAATATGTCGGAAACATAATGGAGCTTTGTCAGGACAGGCGCGGCGTATTCAAGGATATGACCTACATTGACTCCGACCGAGTGGATATTCATTACGAGCTGCCGCTTGCCGAAATAATTTACGATTTCTTCGACACGCTAAAATCACGCACAAGAGGCTACGCCTCGTTTGATTATGAGCTGAGCGGTTATGCCGAGAGCAAGCTTGTAAAGCTTGACATAATGCTCAACGGCGAAACGGTTGACGCCTTATCGTTCATTATCCACGCTGACAAGGCATATGGCAGAGCAAGAAAAATGGCTGAAAAGCTAAAGGAAAAAATACCAAGACAGCTTTTTGAGGTTCCCATTCAGGCGTGCATAGGCGGAAAAATAATCGCTCGCGAAACAGTAAAGGCTATGCGCAAGGACGTTCTTGCAAAATGCTACGGCGGCGATATTACAAGAAAGAAAAAGCTGCTTGAAAAGCAGAAGGAAGGCAAAAAGCGTATGCGTCAGCTTGGCAGCGTAGAGGTTCCTCAGGAAGCTTTTATGGCTGTGTTAAAGCTTGATACGGACTGACAGCTGCTAAAGGCGGTGATAAAATGGGAGAAACAGTTTTACTATATAACTTTACAGGCGACAGGCTTAAAAAAATAAAAATGGCGCTGCTGCCGCTTAAAATGCGCATAAGGATAGTGGAAAAGCCGCAGTTTTTGCAGCCGCTCGGCTTTCTTGCCGGTATCAAGGGCTACAGCGAATCGCCCGAAAGCTTTGAAGCAGAGGGCTTTGACGATGAGCTTATGCTTATGAGCGGATTTACAAACGCGAGAATAAACGAGCTTTTAAGCTCGCTTTACCGGCACGGATTGGGAAAAATTGACTTAAAGGCTGTGATAACACCCGTGAACGTAGGCTGGAACAGCATTGAGCTTTATAACGCGGTCAAGGCGGATCATGAGGAAATGAACAAAGGAAATTAATTTTCTCTTTTTTTAATTTTATTTCTCCAAAATTTACATTTGATATTTCAAAACAGCCGTCACAAAATAATGTTGCGGAGAAAAACGACAGTTTTTCATCGGCAGGACTGAAAAGCAAATATTGAATGAATATAATTTTAATTAAGGCGATTTAATCCGCCGTCTTAAACAGCGGCGGCGTCTGAAACAGAATTATATTTATTTTTTCAATAGCAATGCTGTAAATACGCCTTGCCGTACCGCTTAATTTTGGAAATTTTGAAATATAATAAAACTCAAAAAAGGAGAAACAACAATGGCAAGCAACAACAATCAGCTTAATATCCCGGAAGCAAGAGAAGCTATGGACAGATTTAAGATGGAGTGTGCAAGCGAAGTAGGCGTAAACCTCAAGCAGGGCTACAACGGCGACCTCACATCACGTCAGGCAGGTTCAGTAGGCGGTCAGATGGTTAAAAAGATGATCGAGTCCTACGAGCAGAGCATGAAATAATCAGCGATAAAGCTACAGGGGCTGCGGTTATCCGCAGCCCCTGTTTGTCTTTTTAATTCATTTTTACAGTGACTATAAATCCGTCAACGTTATTTCCGCTGATTTCATAATCCCTGTCCTTCGGCACGGGAACCTTAGTTTCACCGTCCTCAGCCGGAACAAAGTATATACGCCAATCGTTCATATCGTTGTCCTGATACATCAGCGGATCCTTCACGCTGTGCTTTTTTATTTCCTCAATATACTCCTCAAAGCAAAGACCGTTTGCCTTAATATATTCGGCATGGACAACGCCAACATATCTTATATGCCATGGCTCGTGATAAATTCCCGTTATATCGGTTTTTTCTTCCGGATAACGGATAATAAAGCCGTATTTTTCACAATTATCCTTTATCCAGGCGTATTTTCCCTTTCCGTCAAACTCGGTTATGGTGCCTTCGCTATCTCTCAGAGTAAGGTCAAATGAAAAGCCGGACTGGTGCTCGCTGTAGCCTGCTCTTGCAACCCACTTTGAGCCCTCTGTCTCTCCCTTTTCCTCAATTTCGGCATTATAAAGCTCGTTTTGCAAGGACATACTGCGATAAACGCATGAAATCATAAGGTCATTATCGCCGACGGCAGCCGAAAAATCAGCAAACATTTTATCCATCTGCTCAAGCGTTGTTTTATTGGCCTGCATAACATAATCTGTTATTTGATATTTACCGTTATAATTCTCGCTTATGTTTACAAGGTCTACTCCGTCATGCTCGCAGGCGTAGGAATTATTAATAAGAGTCAGAAAGCCGTCGTTTACTTCGCTTTTTGTTTTAACGACGTTTTCATAGTCCTTTGGATAAACGGGAATGCCAAGAACATTTTGAGCAACAGTAGCTTCATTCGCAGCCTTAATATTCGTGCCGAGATCCCTGCTGAATAAAAAGAGCATCGCTATCGCCGTTGCGTATATTGCGACCGTTACGGCAATAAGAAAGGTCTTATTTCTCAAAAAGTAGCGTTTTGACTTTTTCAATCCGCCTCTTCGCCGCATTTCGCCTTCACTGTTATTATCAATATCATTTGAAGCGCGATTGGCACGGCGCTCCTTATGCAAATCGTATCGGTCATAATCGCTGTATTCATTTGTGTCGCTCATCGTCTCACCACGCCTTCCGTTATCCGTTTTGCAGCGCCTTACTCTTTGTCGGTTGATTCAATAATTGATGTACAATGAGGGCAGCGCGTTGCTTTGATGTCTATTTCGCTGTAGCAGAACGGACATACCTTTGTTGTCGGAGCAGCCTCTTCTTCCTTCTTTTTTGCAATTCTCTTTCCAAGCTCGCTGAGCTTTGAGATACCCTTTATAATAAGGAAGATTATAAGCGCCATAATCAGGAAGTTGATAACGGCAGTTATAAAGGAACCGTACTTTATGGTAACTCCGTTGACCTTTACTGAAAGGTCTTTAAAATCGACATTGCCGAACAGTCCGATAACAGGAGATATAATGTCGTCAACAAGAGATGTTATTATTGCCTGGAAAGCTCCGCCTATGATAACAGCTACCGCCAGATCAAGCACATTGCCGCGCATTATAAAATCCTTGAACTCATTTAAAAACTTTTTCATACCCATTTCACCTGCCTTTCTTAAATTTTAAATCAAGCCTCAAAAGCATCGCCCAACGCTCAATCAGGCACAGTCTGCAAGCTGATTAGATGATAATTTTATTAAAAGCCTTTTTACCCTTTTTTATAACAACAAAGCCCTTTTCCTCAAGCGTCGATTTAAGTATGACCGCCTTAGGGTCGGTCACCTTTTGGTCGTCTACCGTTACTCCGCCCTGAATTACAAGCCGTCTTGCTTCGCTTCTTGACGGCGCAAGCTTCGCCTTTACCATTGCGTCCAAAACAGGAATTTCGCCGTTAGAAAGGTCGTCGTCCGAAAGCTTTGTTTCCGGCATATTCTCACTTCCGCTTCCGCCGAATATAGACCTTGCCGCTTTTCTTGCCTTGTCCGCCTCTTCGTCGCCGTGTATCAGCTTTGTCACCTCGTAGGCAAGTATTTCCTTTGCCTTGTTAAGCTCCTGCCCTTCAAGTTTTTCAAGCTCTCTTATCTCTTCAAGCGGCAGAAATGTAAGCATCTTTATGCAGCGTATAACGTCGGAATCATCCACGTTTCTCCAATACTGATAAAAATCATATGTGCTTGTTTTTTCAGAATCAAGCCATACGGCGCCATTTTCCGTTTTTCCCATCTTTTTGCCTTCTGAATTAAGCAGAAGCTTTATGGTCATGGCGTGGGAATCCTTGCCGAGCTTTCTCCTTATAAGCTCTGTTCCGCCAAGCATATTGCTCCATTGGTCGTCTCCTCCAAATTGAAGATTACAGCCGTATTTTTTGAACAGAACGTAAAAATCATAGCTCTGCATTATCATATAATTAAATTCCAAAAAGCTTAGTCCGCGCTCCATGCGCTGCTTATAGCATTCTGCCGCAAGCATTCTGTTTACGCTGAAATGCGCCCCAACCTCTCTTAAAAGATCAACATAATTCAAGTCAAGCAGCCAGTCGGCGTTATTTACCATAATCGCCTTATCTTCGCCAAAGTCTATAAAGCGGCTCATCTGCTTTTTAAAGCATTCGCAATTGTGCTCGACGGTTTCTCTTGTCATCATTTTTCTCATGTCTGTCTTTCCCGTCGGGTCGCCTATCATGGCGGTTCCTCCGCCAATTAGAGCTATCGGCTTGTTGCCTGCCATTTGAAGTCTTTTCATAAGGCACAGCGCCATAAAATGACCTACATGAAGGCTGTCGGCAGTCGGGTCAAAGCCGATATAAAACACTGCCTCGCCGTTGTTCACAAGCCTTTTTATCTCTTCCTCGTTCGTAGTCTGAGCAATTAAGCCTCTCTCAATAAGTTCCTCGTAAACTCCCATTTTTATTCCTCCGTATATTTCTGAGTCGGCTCGCCTTCCCTAAAGCCATTTTGCATAGCCTTGCGGCTAAAAGCATCGGAAGATCATATGCCGCTATAATAAGAGGACGAAATATAAAAACCGTCCTCAAAACAAGAGGACGGATTCGGTCCGTGGTACCACCTCAATTTATCCGCGCCTCACAGCGCGAACCTTTGCAGGTAACATTCATTACCCTTTCCTGTAACGGGGAAAACCGTTTCGCCCTACTTTTATGTTCAGGCGAACAGCTCCAAGATGTATTTCAGCAGAAAAACGCACCCGTTTACACCAAAACACGGGCTCTCTGCGCCGTTTTTACATACCTACTTCTTCTTTTCACAGCCTTTGGTAATAGTATAAATATAATTATGTGTTTTGTCAAGATTTTGATAAAATATCGCGAAAAAACACAAATAACAACAATATATCCGAAAACGGATATATAAAACGCCTGCGTAAGCGTTATATCCGCCGTCTTATTTATCAGCTCTTTCCATTGATTGTGATTTTCCCGTCGTCGTCAATTAAAATCACATCTCCCTTTTTTGCCGCCGTTGGAAGCTCGTCCCTTCTTATTGCAAAAAGAGCCTTTTCCCCGTCGCTGCATATTGCAAATTCGTTTTCAAAATTGTCTATTTTCAAATTCTTCATAATACACCTTAATATTCTGTTTTTACGCTTATTCCCTGTCGGGACAGGTTAAAAATAATATTTCCCGATTTATCCGTCCTAAGCACTCTTGCCTTAGAGCGCTCAAGGGACTCAAGCGTGTGATACGACGGCAACCCGTAGCTGTTTGCCCCGACTGATACAACAGCGTATTCCGGCTTTGCCGACTCAATAAGCTCTCTGCCTGTTCCTGTGCCGCTGCCGTGATGCGAGACCTTTAAAATATCGCATTTTAACTCCGCACCGTCCTTTACAAGAGCCTCCTCAGCCGCCTCACCGGCGTCGCCCGTGAACAAAACGGATCTGCCGAGCGACTGCACCATACAAACAAGGCTGTTGTCGTTTTCAGTTTTAAATTCGTTTCCGTGCGGAGAAAGCACGGTTATTTTCATTTTTCCTACTTCAATAACATCTCCGGCGTTTTTATATTCTACTCTTATACCTCTGTCGATTAAAAGCTTTAAAAGGCCTGAACGGCTGTCCGAGTTTTTAAACGCGCCGCTTGCCGCAACGCGGGAAATTTCCGTTTCGGAAATTATATTCTCAAGCTCGCCGCAATGGTCTACATCGAAATGAGAAAGCACAACCAAATCAATTTTATCTATTTTATTCTTTTTAAGGTAATGCTCCGCGCCGCCTTTGCCGAGGCTGTCGCCAGAATCAATCATAACTGTTTTTCCGCCGCAGCTCAGCACACAGCAGTCGGCTGTGCCCACATTTAAAAAGGCGGCTGTCATTGATGATTCATCGTTTATATTTTCACGGTATCCCACTTGATAAAATATACCGTCCCACATTGAAAAGACGTATATTATTATCAGCGCCGCAAGAAACACAGCGGTTAGCAGCGCTGCCGCTAACTTTTTATTTTTTACGCCTGCCATTTTTCCGTCCTCTGTTCTGCCCTGACCTCGCTCTGCCTTTACTGTTTGCGCTGTCGGCGCGGCTATGGCTCCTGCCTGCCAATATTGCCCTGTATTTTCCGTTTGGCGGCACAAGACTATCCTTTGAGCTTCCAATCAGATCCTCTCTGTCTGCCGAAATGAGCGCGTCTATGACCGTATCCCTGTTTTGGGGATTGAAGTATTGCAGCAAAGCCCTCTGCATCGCCTTCTCCTTTTGGCTCTTCGGAACATATACCTTTTCCATAGTCAAAGGATTTATTCCTGTATAAAACATACAGGTCGAGGCTGTGCCGGGAGTCGGGTAAAAATCCTGCACCTGTTCGGGACGGATTCTTTCCTTTTTTAAAAACAGCGCAAGCTCAACTGCGTCTTTAAGCGTTGAACCCGGATGCGACGACATAAGATAAGGAACAAGATACTGCTCCTTGCCTATCTGCTTTGTTGTTTTGTAAAACTCGTTTGCAAAGCGTATGTAGCTTTCTATATGCGGCTTGCCCATCTGGTCAAGCACCGCGGCGCAGCAGTGTTCGGGAGCAACCTTAAGCTGTCCGCTTATATGGTGCTCAACAAGCTCTCTGAAAAATTCGCCGTCCTTATCCTCCATAAGATAGTCAAAACGTATTCCCGAACGGATAAAAACCTTTTTTACTCCCTTGAGCTTTCTCATCTCGCGCAATATTTCAAGATATTCGCTGTGATCTACCTGAAGCATTCCGCAAGGCTTGGGAGCAAGGCATTTTTTGTTTTTGCAAAGTCCCGCCGTCTCCTGAATTTTGCACGACGGCTTGCGGAAATTAGCCGTAGGCCCTCCAACATCGTGGATATACCCCTTAAATCTCGGATTTTCCGTAAGCTTTTTTGCCTCGTTTAAAACCGACTCCTTGCTTCTTACCGTTACCGCCCTGCCCTGATGAAACGCTATTGAGCAAAAATTGCATGCTCCGAAGCAGCCCCGATTGTGTGTTATTGAAAACTCCACCTCGGCAATTCCGGGAACTCCTCCTGCCTTTTCATACATAGGGTGATAATATCTTTCATACGGCAGAGAGTATATAAAGTCAAGCTCGTCCGTATTCAGCGGAGTCATGGGCTTGTTTTGGACAAGTATTCTGTCGCCGTGTCGCTGTATAATAATTTTACCGCGCACCGCGTCCTGTTGCTCCATTTGTATTTTTGCGGCGGCGGCATATTCCTGCTTTGACGCGCAAACCTGCTCATAGGAAGGGCACTCGGCAACGCTCATCGGAGAATACTCCTTTGTGGGCACGCTGTAGCATATGCCGCGTATATCGTAAAGCTCCTCCTTAAGGCAGCCGTCTTTAAGCCTGTCGGCAATTTCAACGGTTTGCTTTTCGCCCATTCCAAAGCTTAGAATATCCGCTCCGCTGTCAATCAAAACAGACGGACGAACACGGTCGTCCCAATAATCATAGTGAGCAAAGCGTCTGAGGCTTGCTTCAAGTCCGCCTATCATAACGAAGCTTGACGGGTATATCTGTTTAACTCTTTTTGTATATACTATTACAGCCCTGTCCGGTCTTAGTCCGGCTTTGCCGCCGGGCGAGTATGAGTCCTGACTTCTTTTTCTTTTTGCCACGGTGTAGTGAGCCACCATACTGTCTATATTACCTGATGTTATCAAAAATCCGAGCCTCGGTTTTCCAAAGCGCATATAGTCCTCGTCGCTTTGCGGCTGTGAAACTATTGCCACCTTATAGCCGTGCGCCTCAAGCACTCGTGAAATTATAGAAACGCCAAAGCTTGGATGGTCAACGTATGCGTCGCCCGTTATATATACAAAGTCGGGCTTGTCCCATCCTCTTTCAGTCATATCCTGTTTTGTAACGGGTAAAAACATTTTACTTCCCCTTATCTGACAGTCGTGTTAGGGTCTGCCGTCAGCCGTCTTACCTCATCCTGTGAAAGCTCACGCCATTTTCCCGGCTGAAGCATTCCAAGCTTGACTTGACCTATAGCCGTTCTCTTAAGCCTTGCGACCTCAATTCCAAGCTGCTCGCACATTTTTCTTATCTGGCGGTTTCTGCCCTCTCTGAGTATGATCTCAAGCACACATCTGCCCTCCTGCCTCTGTACTACCCTGACCTCGGCAGGCGCGGTTTTTCTTCCGTCTATCATCATACCGACGCACATATTTGTAAGCTGCTCCTCTGTTATACCCGGTCTTACCGTAACCCTGTAAACCTTATAAACGTGCTTTGCCGGGTGCATTACCCTGTTTGCAAAGTCTCCGTCGTTTGTCATAAGAAGCAGACCTTCGCTTTCTCTGTCGAGCCTTCCGACAGGATATATTCTTGACGGAACATCCTTTACAAGCTCCGCCACGCATTTTCTTCCCAATTCGTCGCTCATGGTCGTTACATAGCCTCTCGGCTTGTGCAGCATTATGTAGTAATGCTTTTGCTTTGCCCTTGCGGTAATCTTCTGCCCTCCGACAAGAACCTTGTCGTTATACGGGTCGACCTTGTCGCCGATTTTCGCGATTCTTCCGTTTACCTTTACCGTCCCTGCCGCAATAAGCTCCTCCGATTTTCTTCTTGAAGCAACGCCGCAGTCCGCAAGCATTTTTTGAAGTCTTATTTTTTCATTCTTAGCCATAGCTTATCCTTTTCCTTACAGTTATCCTTTAAAATCCGAATATTTTTTTAAACGCCTCGCCTATTATTTCAAAAAGGCTTTTTTCCCTTTCGGCATAGCCGCAGTCGTCAAGCGCTATCAGCTCGTTACAGGCTATTTCCTCGCCGTTTAATTTATACACTATCCTGCCCAGAGTATCTCCTCTTTTTATCGGAGCATAAACAAATTGCGGAAGCAGTATCTCCCTTTTCACCTTATCTGAATCCTCTTTTTTTACAATGCAGCTTTTTGACGACATTACGCCAACGTCAACGCTTTCTTTGCAGGAGCCCGCCACAGGCACTCTTCGGCTGTAGGGCGTATCGTCAAAGCTCACGGACGAAAGGCAGGCAAAGCCGTAATCAAACAGCTTTATATGGTCGTTCCAATCATCGCCGGAGTTTATGGTAACGGCAATAAGATGCTTGCCGTCGCGCTCGGCTGATGTCACAAGACATCTGCCGGCTCTTTTTGTGTAGCCGGTCTTGCCGCCGGTGCAATATCTGTAAAGCGAAAGCAATCTGTTGTGGTTTGAATATGTGACGGAAAGATCCGCCGGAAAAACGTAATCCACCTTGACGTTTTTCTTCCCCGAAAGGTTGGAAAACGCCTTGTTTTTCATTGCGAAGCTCATAAGAAGCGCCATATCCCTTGCGCATGAATAGTGGTTTTCATCGTCAAGTCCCGACGGCGTTACAAAATTTGTATTGTTCATTCCAATAGCTTTCGCCTTGCCGTTCATACGCTGCGCGAATTTTTCATAGCTGCCGCTTATTGCAATTGCCGCCGCATTTGCGGCGTCGTTTCCCGACACCGTCATCATTCCGGCCGCAAGGTCGGAAAGCCTGAGCTTATAGCCGAGCTTAATGCCCATTGACGAGCCCTCGGCTATCATCGCTTTATTAAAGGTTACGATTTTATCGCTTTTGCTTGCCGCCTCAAGGGCAAGCAAGGCTGTCATAATTTTTGTTGTGCTCGCCATAGGCAGTCTTTTGTCCGGGTTTTTAAGATAAAGAAATTCATCTGTATCAACGCAATACAGCGCCGCCGCCTGAGCGGCCGTAGAGGGGCTGTCCTCAGCCCGACAAACGACAGCCGTTGATAAAATCAGAGAAAAAGAGATAATTAAAGCCGTTATCCTTTTAAGCAAGGCTGGCAACTCCTTTACTTTTGAATACAGCAATAATTATGCTCTTTTAGTCGTTTTTATTCTTCTTCCGAGGGCAATACCTCGTCCTTATTGATTTTTTCCTTTTTTTCTTTCTTTTCTTTCTTGTCCTTCTTTAAAAACACCGACGACACCTTGTCAATAACCTGCGGCACCATATTTACGACTCTGTCCGCAGTCGTGCTGTCAATGTCTATTCTCAAAATTCTCGCGTCTCCGTTTGATACGGCAATAAACGCTATAGGCGTTATTGACACTCCGGCTCCGCTTCCGCCGCCGAACACCTGCTTGCCGACTGCATTTTTAGACGGTATGTCGCTTCCGCCGGAGGCAAAGCCGTAGCTTACCTTTGAAACCGGCACTATCGTTGTTCCGTCAGGCGTGGTTATAGGATTTCCGACAATCGTATTTACGTCTATCATTTGCTTGATTTTTTCCATTGTGGTTTCCATAAGGCCCTCAATGGGATGGTTTTTCTGTTCGCTCATTATAAAGCACCGCCTTTTTATTGTTTTTATCTTGTCAACGCCTTATCCTCAACGGAAAAGACTTTTTATGCCTTTATAATTCAATAAGCCATATCTAAACGGCTTTATTATCTTATTATTATACCAAAAGCAGGAAATAAACAGGCTCAAAGCAAGCATATTTTAAATGATATTCTCTTTTTTAAGCTGAATAAGCTTTTTTAAAAGTCCGAAAAGCGTTTTCACGCCGGATACGATCACCCACCAAAGCTTGACCTTTACCCTCGCACTGCAAACGGCGGCCGTCTTTTTTCCGTCATAATCCGGAAAAACCTGAACCCTTGCCGTTTTGTATTTTTTCACGGCGTTAAATATTATGCTGACAGACGGATACAGCGCCGCTGAAATATATCCGTAATTTATCGCGGCTGCCGCGGCGTCCTCGGCCGCGCTGTATATCTCGATTATAAGCTTTGAGATTACTATATGCCGCACTATGCCTTTAGCTCCGTCTGCCGCTATGCGGGCAAGATCGGTTATTATTTCAATAAGTCCGCCGACCCCGGTTTTTTTAAATATCTCCTTAAGCTTTTCGGCTGAACCGTCCTTTTTCTCCGCCTTTTCATCCTTATCTGATTTTTTTGCCCCGTCGCCCGTCTGAGCCTTCTTTTTCTTTTCGGGCTTTTTCGGTAAAAGCCTTATCTTGACAAAGGCATATCTCACGCTAAGCTTCAATTCCTCGTTAAAATCGGCGTAGAATACTATCGGCATAAAGAAGAGGAATGCAAAAAACAGGATTATTGCAAAAACAACAATAAGCGCGGTCATTTTACATCCTCCCCTCTGATTTTTAAATCGGAGCAGGGCTAGCCTGCTTAATTACGCACTGCGCATAAAAAGTCGGGTACGTCTGCAACCGGGTTATTCCTCCGGCTGCTCCGGCTGCTCCGTTTCCTCGGATTCATCGGATTTATCCTGCTGCTTTGGCAGCGCAGGCAGGTCGTCAAGGCTTGAAAGCTGAAAGCATTTCAAAAAATTCTCAGTTGTTCCATATAAAAGCGGTCTGCCAGGAAGCTCAAGCCTGCCCTTTTCTTCAATAAGATTTTTCGCGGTAAGACTGCCGATAACTCCGGAACAGTCAACGCCTCTGACCTGCTCAACAAACGCCTTCGTTACAGGCTGGTTATAAGCCACAACCGCCAAAACCTCAAGCGCCGCCTGTGACAGAGGGGTGTTTTTCTTTAAATCCATAACGCGCCTTATCACTTCGCCATACTCTTTTTTGTTGCACATAATATAGCTTTCGCCAAGCTTCAGCACAGTGATTCCGCGCCTTTTATCCATATACTCTCCCACGAGTATTTCAAGCTGCTGAGCCGCCTTTATTTCGTCAATTTCCAGCGCATGTGCAATTCTTTTTGCGCTAACGCTTTCTCCGCAGGCAAAAAGCACAGCCTCGCACGCCGCCTTGATCTCACTGTCAGTCAATGACTGCGCCCTCCTTCACCATTTCTACCGTTGCATAGTCGTCTGTTCCGTTCACACGCACACGCTTATCCTTGATGAGCTCCAAAAGCGCGAGAAATGTAGCAACAAGCTCAGACCTTTCGCTGCCGTTGGGAAACAGACTGAAAAAGCTTATCCGCGCCGCTTCTCTAAGCGTTTTCATAATATAAACTATTCTTGAATTAACGGATACTACCCTTCTTGTAACTATGTCGGAAAACGCCTCCACAGGCGGCGGCAGACGCCGTTTGCCTCTGCCTGCGGCGGAAATATAGGCGCTTGCCAAAATTCCGCTTTCGTGCGTTCTTGTGTAGGTCATATCATATTCTATCTTTTCAGGCTTCCTTGAATAAAAATCAAAGCACGCCATCTCGCCAAACAGCTTTGCGCTTCGGCGGCATTCCTGATAATCAAGAAGCTGCCCCTCAAGCTCTTTTTTAAGCTCCTCAGCCTCCTCATGCTTAGGCAAAAGCATTACGGATTTTATATATACGAGCCGTGACGCCATTTCAAGAAATTCGCTTGCTATATCCATTTGATTTTCCTGCATAGCGTTTATTTGTATCATATACTGTTCAAGCAGCTCTGAAATTTGAATATCATAAATATCAAGCTTATGCTTTGATATAAGCACAAGCAGCAAATCAAGAGGTCCCTCAAAGACCTCAAGCTTGTATTGTAATTTTACCGGCGGCTGCATATTTATCACCATTATCTAAACGGAGAAAACGGCAGCATCGCAAGCCACTCTATTCCATTTGAAACAGCCCGTGTTACATAATAGAGCGGCCCTGTCAGAACGCCTAAGAACACAAGGGCGTATATTATAATAATAAAATACTGCTCATAGCGGTAAATTACGTTCGTTATCCTTGCCGGCAGGCACACAAACAAAACCTTTGAGCCGTCAAGCGGCGGTATAGGTATAAGGTTGAACACCGCAAGCGTAATGTTGATTGAAATATAATAGCTTAAAAAGAGTGTAACATAGCTTATAACGCCTGTATCGTAAATATAAGCCTCTAAGCTTCCGCCGTAATAAAACACACACAGAGCGTTGTATATAAGCGCGCCGACAAAAGCGGCGACAAGGTTTGAAATCGGCCCTGCGGCGGCTGTAACCGCCATACCGATTTTCGGGTGTTTAAAATTATTCGGGTTTACCGGAACAGGCTTTGCCCAGCCAAAGCCAAACAGAAGAATACAGACGGCGCCGAACGGGTCTATGTGAGAAATAGGATTGAGCGAAAGCCGTCCGCTGTACTTTGCTGTTCTGTCTCCAAGGGCGTTCGCCGTTATACCGTGCGCCCACTCATGCAGCGGAAGAACAAGAAAAATTATAACAAGGCTCGCCAAGACAGCCATTATAGCCTGCGTCATGGTCAGATTGCCGCGAATAGCATCAAAAAGCATTATTTTAACCTCCGTGAGGGTATATTACCCGAATTTATATATTAGCATTATACATTATTGTTTTTGAAATTACAAGGGTCTTTGCCGACAAGACGGAATAAGATAAAAAACGCAAGGCGGGTATGCGCCGTTTAAATCAAGAACAAACTTTAAATTACTGTTAATAGCTGTTGCGGCGGCATAAATTCAAGCCGGCAGGAGATTAACTCTTGCCGGCTTTTAGTTTGCCGATAAATTTATTTTTGGATAAGCCTTCTGCCGCTGAGGCGCTACATTGAGGGTATAAAATTAATCAAGTAAAATTTATTGTCGGGAAATACAGCCTAATCCGTATTACAATTCGTTTTTCTTGTTTAAAATCATTCCCGCAATTAAAAATACAAGAATATATATGACTGATGCTCCAACGCACATAAGAATAGTATTTGTGTCAACAGTTGCTGACGATACACCGGGAACGAGCGACGTAACCCATATATTCGCCAAGGAAAAATTCTTAAGCTTTAAAATGCTGTCCGCCAAGCTTAATATAAGGCTTACAACCGTCGGGGCAACTATACATACCGCAATAGAGAAGCCCATACGTCTTATCGCCGATGAAATTGCGTAATACATCGCAACGCCTGCCAGCATCGCAAGATATTGAACGGGTATCAATCGAATAAAGCCAATGTCGCCTATATTTCCAAGCCCGAAAAAGATTGTTCCGAAAACGAACCCGAAAATTTCAACAACAACAAACATTATGCTTGCCGCTATCCAAACGGCAATCATTTTCGACGCGTAAACGCTCTTTCTCGAATAACCCTTTGCATATATAGTCTTTACTATCTCATTCTCATAATCACAGCAAACGAAAATCGCCGTGAAAATTCCTATTATCATTTCAAAAGAGCTTCCGCTCAAGGCTTCAAGCATAAAATTAACGCCGGAGCTCTGATATGCGACTGAAATCTCAGCCTCTCCCAAAAGCTGCTGACCGATCCTTGTTAAAAACACGGCGGCAAAGCCCGTTAAGGCAAGCACAGCGACCATTATTGCCGGACATATGTAAAAGCTCTTTTGTCTTTTAAGCTTTCTTAATTCAAATCTTAATAAATTTCCCAATTCAGCTCTCCATCCTCTCAATAAAGAAATCTTCAAGGCTCATACTCTCGTCCCTTATCTCATAAACACGGATGTCCGCGTTTACAAGCCGCTTTGTTATCTCGGAGCTGTCCTCTATTTCAGACATTATATAAACGCTGTTATCATGAACCTCAACAGAAATATCGCTTTTCCATGCCTTTAATATTTCCGCAGACCTTGCGCCGTTGTCCGTAACAGCCTTTAACGACGTTCTGCATTTTTCCTCAAGCTCTTTGGACGTTATCTCCTCTGTAAGCACGCCGTCGGATATTATTCCGTAATTTGTAGCGACCTTTCCAAGCTCGTCGAGCAGGTGACTTGAAATCAAAAAGGTTACGCCGCTTTGATTCAATGCGAGTATCATATCGCGTATATCCTTTATTCCGGCAGGGTCAAGCCCGTTTATAGGCTCGTCGAGTATCAGTATTTCGGGATCCCCGAGCAGAGCTACCGCTATGCCGAGTCTTTGGCGCATACCAAGGGAAAAATCTCTGACCTTTTTCTTTCCCGTGTCTTCAAGGCCTGTTAAGGACAGCAGCCTACGAATTTTATCGTCCGGCGTTGGAGAAAGGATTGCAAATCTCTTCATATTTTCAAAGGCTGTTTCGCTGCCGTACAGCGCCGGCGCTTCAATAAGAGAGCCTATCCTTTTTCTCGCATCGCTAAGCTCCATATCTCCAAAAAGCTTTATTTCGCCGTTATCCGCCGAGGTCAGCCCGAGAATCAGCTTCATAAGCGTTGTCTTTCCGGCGCCGTTTTTGCCGATAAGGCCGTAAATATCACCCTTTTTTATGTGAATGGACATTTCGTTTACGGCGCATTTTCTTCCGTATTTCTTTGTCAGCGTGTTAGTTTCGATAATATAATCCATAACGCTCTTTTCCTTTACTGTTGCTTTTTTAGTTCGATTTTATCTGATTTACAATATTAAGTTTATACCCGTACCAAATGGAAGTCAATCTTAATTCACGCCCTAAAACCGGCATTTCGTGACAAATCAGCATATGCGACCCCTTATTAAATCTGCGCTCAGGGTTTTATAGGCTTGACTGCTCAAGCCATTTTCTTATTACCTCGCCGTCCTCCTTATGAAGTCCGTGAACGCTGTCGTCATATGAAACAAAATCGTATTTCTTTTTATATTTTTTAAGCGTTTTCGCCATTTCCTCCGCCTGAGAATACGATACCATTTTATCGTCCCTGCTGTGTATTATCAGCACAGGCACATTGAGCTCATCAGCCCAGCAAACAGCCGAACGCTTTTCATACTCCGTCGGCAGCTCGTCCGGCGTGCCGCCGATGAATGTATCCAATATCTCCTTCATATCCTCGCGTTCTCCGTATGAGGCCTTCAGGTCTGTAACGGCTGAAACCGCAACTACCTTTTTTACCCTTTTATCAAGCCTCGCCGCCATATATGACATCATTCCGCCGCGAGAAACTCCGCCGACGCAAAGATCGCTCATATCCGCAAACGAAAGCTCTCCGCATATATCAATAAGCGACAAAACATCGTTTATATCATCTCCGCCGAACTCGTCGTATCCCGTGCAGCCCTCAGAGCCTCTGTACTGCGTAGCAAGGATTATTCTGCCGGTCTGCGCGCATATTGCCGCTGTGTCGGAATCCTCAAGCAGTCCCATATTGCAGTTGCCGCCCCTGTTGAATATAATACATTTTTCGGCACGCCTGTTTTTTAAGCAATCGGCCGGAACAGAAATAAAGCCGACAACGCTGAAATCATCTGATTTATAATCGAATTTATATGTGCGGCACCTGTCCGAAAGCGTGCCGTCAAGCTCAATTTCCTTTATATTGCTTATTCCGCTTTTTCCCTCGTAGGACATAAAATTAAATCGGTCGTCATCGCTTAGCTCCGATATGCTCTCTGAATTTTTACAGCCTCCGAGGACAAATAATATCGCCGCCAATAACATAGCAAGCAAGGCTGAGCCCTTTTTTATTTTTCCGCCGTGTACAATGCCGTTCATTTTAATAAACCGTCCTTATCAAAATAATCCTTGTCCGACAATTCCTCTTTTTCATCAAGATTGTTTTCGCTGTGCTTGAACAGTCCGCTGCCTATACTGTAGTTTATCTTCATTGCCTTTCCCGCCGCCGCGACTATAAGCACCGCGACAATTATAATTCCTATAATAAGCCAAAGCATAATTTTCGCCTCCACCATAATAAGCGTTATTTTCGCGGCTCTATTATACCACCTGAAAAATACGCAACGCAATGTTTTAATACAAAATTCACCCCTCGGCAATCTCAAAGCCGAGGGGTGTGAAAATTTTAATTATTTAATTTTCCAAAGCTCCTCTGCATACTGGAGTATCGTTCTGTCTGATGAGAACAGACCGGAATTTGCAGTATTCAAAAGGCACTTTCTGCCAAACGCGATTCTGTCGCTGTAATCCTTATTACACTTGATCTTTGCCTCAACATAAAGCGGGAGATCGTAAAGAATGTAATAGTGATCCGCCTGGTGCCAGCTTGCGCCCTTGATGAGCGAATCGTGAAGCTCCTTGAAGCTTCCCTCGCCTGTTGCTCCGTCATCGTCAAACGTGCCGTCGATAAGCGTATCTATTACCTTCTTTATTTCAGGATTGCTGTTGTAGATCTTCTCAGGGTCATATCCCTCGGCGGCAAGCTTGTTAATCTCCTCGACCCTTGCGCCGAAGATGTACTCATTCTCCTCGCCGGCTTCGTGAGTAATCTCAACATTTGCTCCGTCATATGTGCCGAGAGTTACGGCGCCGTTCATCATAAACTTCATATTGCCGGTGCCGGACGCCTCTGTGCCTGCCGTTGAGATCTGCTCTGAAACATCGGCGGCAACAACAAGCTTTTCAGCGTATGAAACATTGTAATTTGAAACGAACACTACCTTGAGCTTGTCGTTTACGTCCGGGTCGTTGTTTACAAGCTTTGCAATCTCATTAATATACTTAATGATAGCCTTTGCTCTCGCGTATCCCGGAGCGGCCTTCGCGCCGAATATGAACGCTGTCGGGTTCCAGTCCTTAAGCTCGCCGTTTTTGAGTTTAAAGTATATATCCATAATTGAGAAAGCGTTTAAGAGCTGTCTCTTATACTCATGAAGTCTTTTTACCTGAATATCGAAAATGAAGCTCGGGTCTATCTTAACGCCGTCGTGCTTTTCGATAAACTGTGAAAGCTGAGCCTTTTTAACCGCCTTTATATCGTTAAACTCCTTAACGGTCATATCGTCTATTGTGCCTTCAAGCTTTTTAAGCTCGGAAAGGTTGCGCAGCCAACCGTCGCCTACCCTGTCCGTTATAAACTTTGAAAGCTCAGGGTTGCAAAGTCCGAGCCAACGGCGCTGTGTAATGCCGTTTGTCTTGTTCTGGAAGCGCTCCGGATATATTGCGTACCAATCCTTCAGAACATCGTTCTTGAGGATCTCTGTGTGAATGTAGGCAACGCCGTTTGTATAGCTTGAAGCATATATTGCAAGCCTTGCCATATGAACAACGCCGCCGTCTATAATTCTCATGCTGTCAAGCTTTGTGGGAACGTGCTCAGGCTGCTTTGCCTCCTCGTCCTCTTTTTCATCTTCCTCGGCGCTTTGTGTATCAACAACAACCGGAACATTGAGTCCCTTTGCCGTAAGATCCTTAACAAGTCTTTCGTTTATTTTTTCGATAATCGCATAGATTTCTGGAATAACGCTCTTCATAAGGTCGATGTTCCATTTTTCAAGAGCCTCCGACATAACCGTGTGGTTTGTGTATGCGAATGTTTTTTGCGCTATCTCAAACGCCTGGTCAAAGCTCAAGCCGTCGTTTTGTAAAAGCCTGATAAGTTCAGGTATCGCGGATACCGGGTGGGTATCGTTGAGCTGAACGGCACAATGCTCGGCAAACTTGCCGTAGTCGTCGCCGTATGTCTTTTTATATCTTTTAATTATATCCTGTAAGGACGCGCTGCAGAAGAAATACTGCTGCTTTAAGCGAAGCACCTTTCCCTCGTAGCTGTTGTCGTTGGGGTAAAGAACCTTAGATATATTTTCGGCAGAATTTTTGCTCTTTACGGCTCCGTCATAGTTGCTGTTGTTAAACTGAAGAAAATCAAAATCTTCAACAGCCTCCGCCTGCCACAAGCGCAGGGTGTTTATATTTTCGGTACCGTAGCCGATAATAGCCATATCATACGGAACCGCCTTTACGGTTTCGTCCGCGAATGAAACAAGAACGGTTTCATCCTCGTGACGAACGCTCCACGGGTCGCCAAAGCGCTGCCAGTCGTCTGCAACCTCTACCTGATAGCCGTTTTTGATAAGCTGCTTGAACAGGCCGTATTTATAGCGGATTCCATAGCCGTCAAGAGGAACGTCCTGTGTTGCCGCGCTGTCAAGGAAGCAAGCCGCCAGTCTGCCAAGACCTCCGTTGCCGAGCGCCGCGTCGTCAATATCCTCAAACACATTGATGTCAATGCCCTTTTCGGCGAGGATCTGCTTTACGTCCTCAAGAATATCAAGGCAGTAAAGATTATTATACATCATTCTGCCCATAAGAAATTCTGCCGAGAAGTAGTATGCTCTTCTTTTGCTGCTGTGGTTTTCCTTACTCTTGTTCCAGCGATCCGCAATTTCTCCCATTACCGCTTTTCCCAATGCGGTATGCAGCTCTGCCGGCGTAAGCTCCTCAACATTTTTGCAAAATTCACTTTTTGCGTTCTCAACAAGAGCATCCATAATCTTATTCTGGTTCATTGGTAATTCTTCCTCCAGTCGTCCATACGTCTTTGCTATTTTTCTTAATTTATATGCCAACTCCTTGCTTGCAGCCGTCGCCTTCATTCTCCACGCCCAGTTGCCGCCGAGAGTTGATGGTATATTCATTCTTGCCTGAGTGCCAAGTCCGAGAATATCCTGCATTTGGATTATGGCATAATCGCTTACGCTTGCATATGCCGTTCTGATAATGCCCCAGTTAAACGGTTCATCCTCAGCCATATTGCAGTATTTTCTCGCAAACTCAATATCAGATTCCTTTGCGCTTTCAAGCCAGCCCATTATGGTGTCGTTATCATGAGTGCCGGAATAAACAACGCTGTTGCTTGTATAATTATGCGGAAGATAGTTATTTTCCTCTCCGCTGTCAAAGGCAAACTCAAGAACCTTCATTCCCGGATAGCCCGAATCCTCAAGCAGCTTTTTAACGCCCGGCGTCAAAAGTCCGAGATCCTCCGCAACTATAGGAATATCGCCAAGCCTTTTTTTCATTATTTCAAAGAACTTTATTCCCGGCCCCTCAAGCCATTCGCCGTTGATTGCGTTTTCGGCAGGGTACGGAATGGCGTAATAAGAATCAAAGCCCCTGAAGTGGTCGATTCTTGTTATGTCAAACATTTTTGATACGCCGGCTATTCTTTTCATCCACCAATCATACTTGGTTTTTTTAAGGTATGCCCAATCGTAAATCGGGTTGCCCCAAAGCTGACCTGTCGCGGAGAAATAGTCGGGCGGACATCCGGCAACGCACACCGGGTTAAGATCCTTATCAAGCCAGAAGACCTCGGGATTTGCCCATGTATCGGCGCTGTCCATTGCGACATAAATCGGAATATCGCCCATTATCAGCACGTCCTTGCTGTTTACATAGGACTTGAGCGCGTTCCACTGCTTGAAGAAGAGAAACTGAACAAACTTCCAATAGCGTATATCCCAACTGTACTTTTTGGTATACTCCTGAATTGCCTTTGGCTTTCTCATCTTGATTTCTTCATCGGGCCATTCAGTCCACGATTTCATCCCAAAGCTCTTTTTCACAGCCATATAAAGGGCATAATCGTCTATCCACGTTTTATTTTCCTCAACGAACTGCTCAAATTCCTCAAAATTCTCTCGCTGCTGGAATTTGTCAAACGCGGTGTAAAGAACGTCAAAACGAGCGTTGTAGATTTTTTCGTAATCTACCTCTTCCCTGTTGCTTCCCCAATCGCGGTCCTTCACATCGTTAATATTTAGAAGTCCGTCTTCAATGAGCATATCCAAATCAATCATATACGGGTTACCCGCATATATTGAAAAGGATTGGTAGGGGGAGTCGCCGTAGCTGGTCGGCCCGAGCGGAAGTATTTGCCATATTTTCTGACCGGAAAGCTGTAGAAAATCGGCAAACTTATAGGCTTCCTTGCCAAGGGTTCCGATTCCGTAAGGCGATGGTAAAGAGGTTATGGGCAATAATATACCCGCACATCTTGCCATAATTTCAACTCCTTATATTTAGTTTTTATGTTCGCATTATAATCGGAGCAGGGCTTTATGAACTGCCCTGACGATATTGCGGCAATGCAGCCGCCGCAAAAATATCTTGCTCCCCGAAGCCTAAAGGCGCTTAATATACGCGAACAGATTATAATATCCGGTTCGGGCTGTGCGCCCGACATACCATTTTTAATGATTAAGGCACGACCCGTCTGCATATTACGCGCGGCGCGCCGAAAGCGAAAATTTATAAATAAACAGTCCTCCGCTTATTTTAGAATTTTAACATATATTACCGATTAATGCAACAGCTTTGTTTCAATATTGTCGTTATATTAATTTTATTCGGCTAAAGGCACGGCTTTATTTGTTCAAATTGCTTTTGTATGCCGTAAGTATAGCCGCTGCCGCCGCAAGGTTACGCACCTCGTCCCTTGTTGCGGTAACGTCCCAAAGCTCAAGACGCACGCAGTCTTCCGTTTTTGAGTCGGAATAGCCTATATATACAAGTCCAACCGGCTTGTCGGCGCTGCCGCCTCCCGGCCCTGCGATTCCCGTTGTGGATATTCCTATGTCGGAGCCTGAAATTTTTTTTACGCCCTGCGCCATTTGCAGCGCGGTGTCGTATGACACGGCGCCGTATTTTTCAA
>CANQEU010000009.1 GCA_947595635.1 uncultured Clostridia bacterium | reverse complement strand
TTGCATAACAAACTAATATAAAGTAGCAGCTTTGCCGGCGCAAGTCGGTAAAGCTGCGGTCATAGTCTGACTGCGGTTCAAGGATTACATAGATAAAATAACAAATTGAGCCTTAAGGGAAAATATCCCCTTAAGGCTTTTTAAACATTATTTATGAAATAAAATAAAGTAAAGCCGCAGTTCGGTTTGCGAAAGCGCTAAATTAAAAATGTCGCCGCAATAGAAAAAAGCGCAAATATAGTTACAATGGCAATATTGATTTTAAGCTTTGACGCTATAACTCCGGCAAGCTCTCTCAAAAAAGCGTTCGGCCAGAAATACCATTTTGTGCGGCTTCCCATTCCTTCGGCGTTCAGACCGACCTTGTTTGCGAAAATGCCGCTTCTGAATACATGGTAATTCGTTGTTGAAAATGCAACCTGTCCGTTTGGATTTTCGGAGTCAATTATGCGCTTTGAAAACAGCATGTTTTCATAGGTGGTTGTGGACTTATCCTCCATTATTATATCGTCCTGAGGTATGCCCTGAGAGATAAGATAATTGCGCATGGCCTCTGCCTCTGAAATTATTTCATTTGCGCCCTGACCGCCGGACGGTATCAGCACGGCTGACTTGCCTGTCAATTCCTTTTGCTTTTTATAAAATTCAACAGCCCTGTCGGTTCTTCCTCTTAAAAGCGGCAGCAGGCTGCCGTCCTTGGCTATTCCGCAGCCGAGAATTATTATATAGTCCTTATCATATTTTGGAGTATGGCGAGCCGATATTATACCGCATATTATTGAGCTTAACAGCAGACATTCAAAGTATCCGAGAACCCAGCCGAAGAAAAGCTGAAGCGCAGAGAACATGCGAATAAACAATTCAAGGCTCGAATCCATTGGCAAAAAGGGATAAATAAACTCCGGCAGTATCATCGCCGCTATTAATAAGAAAAGGCATATGCTAAGGGCTATTCCGAGTATGTTGGCAGGCCGTTTGCCCTCGTGCCTGATAAGCGCGATATTACTTACGGAAACCGCCACGCACATTATTTCAACCGACGGGAAGAGGAATATGCCAAACCGAGGTAAAGATATTATGATTGATTGAAATAAATAATATATCTTGTTTGAGTAGGTCATATTGAAATATCCCGACAAAAACGTGACGATATGCACGCACAGAAACAGTGTGAACAGAGCAACGCCGAGATAAATTATACTTTTATACGAATAAATGCTGATTTTAATTTGGCGTATGAAAGAAAAAACCATAACGACGCATATAATCAGAAGATAAGCGCTTAACGCTATAACGATAATCTCAGCGCCGTTAAAGTCGGGTATCGAGGAGATATTACAAAATACGATACCCATATTGTTTACGCTCATAGGAGTTGTGCTTGTCACAAAATAATCGTCTTCAAGCACGACCGTTAATTTTACATTCGTATTGCCTGCCGATACAGATTTCAGCTCGATATAATTGTTTTCGTGGATTTTGGCGTTATAGTCTACGTTTGTTTCGCCGCGTTTAAGAATTCCCTCGTTATCATACGACACGTTTATTTCGCTTATTTTTCCGTCTAAGCTTGGCAGTGACAATCTGTAGGTTTGACCGTTTATAATAATGTAGATAAACGATATGGCTGCAATTAAAACCGCCGTTAAAATAAGGAATATCGTTTTTTTGTTTTTCATTTATTCGTTTGCTCCAAATAGTGAATTATAAATAATATTTTATATATCTATATATTTTGAATATTTAGGTATAATGCCCTCTCCGTTTTTGCTGAAGCTTGACCGCTTTTGGAATACGCCCGGAAAACAGTTGCCCTCTATCAAAACGGGGCCGGAATCGCTTATTGCAACGTCCCAGCCGACATACGCGACCTGGGGAACAACTGCCGCGGCGCTTTCAACAAGCTCTACAGCCTGCTTGAACATAGGAACCTTAAAGCCTATTATGCTTGTGCCGGTTGCGGGATGCTTTTCATATATCTTGTCCGCCTTGTCTATAGCCGGAACCTCAACGGTGCCGTCGTCCTCAACAAAGGTATACATACCGCCGCTTGAAAAATTATCAACAACTCCGCCGTTGCCCATTTTCAGCACCGCCTGAAGAAAATGACCTTTGCCGTCTTTGAAAATAGTAAACATTCTCATGGTGTTTACGGAGTTCGGATAAAGCACGTTCAAATCGGGGTGCTGATTTACAAATTCTTCAACAAGAAGCTGATTTTCAGCCTTTATTCTCTCATATACGCCGCGTGCCTCGGCCTCGTCCTTTATTGTGTATTTTTCAATTCCTGCTCCGCCCTCGCCGTCAACTATTTTCGCAATTATATTTGGGTGCTCAAGCGTGAATTTTATAAACTCGTCAACGCTTGCCTCGCCCGCGTTTATCCAGCCGCGCTTTAAATAATCGGAAAATACCGTGTTAAATTCAATTTTGTCGTTGAAAATATGAAAATAGCTTTTGTCGTTATATTTTTTTATTATTTCATTGTTTTTGCCTCTTGTAAGGTAGGTATTACGCTTGTCCCGACTTATATTATAAAACTCAAACTCCTGATAGTCATAATATCCTGCCTGGTATTTTAATCCGCATTTTATCATATCCGTAAAAATGACTATAAAAGGCTTGTGCGATTTTTTGGAAACTGCTTTTGCAACAGCAAACATATTTTTAAAATCCAATTTTAATATCCGATTAATTAGATATTTTGCTTTTGACATTGTTGCCTCCCGAACGATTTATCAATTTAAAAACGGAATAAGTCTCCGTTATGGCTATTTTACTTTTTTATTATGGATTAGTCAAGCGCGGGAAATTTAAACGAAATATAAAAATCGCGCTTAAACCGATTAAATCAAAAGCAGGCGGCATATATGCTGTCAATTTGATATATAAAATAAACTATAATATCTAATCAAACAAAAATTAAAGGGTAGAGCGTTCAACTCTACCCTTGCTAAGACATATTGGTTATTTGATTTCCCACTGACCTACTTCTGGAGATACTACCCTTGTACCTACCTGTACCTCTCTATCCTCAACAGAGTAGCTATGAAATGTTCCATAGTTATCAAATACATCTAAAATGTGTGCATCAAATTCACTATCGAGATCAAAAAAAATTCGACCACATTGACATACATATACGGTGTGAGTCTCATAGATAGGTTCCTCTACGGCTGGGGTCACTACCTTGTACTCGCGGTTCTCGTCCTCGGATACTGAACAGCCTGTGTAGCCTTTAACGGATATACCTATCGTATGCTTTTGAGCAAGTATAGCATCACTTAAGGCTACTTCGCCATTGTCATCAACATCAGCAAGAAATCTCTGAGCGTCCGACAAGCCGTTGTTTGTCAATACATACTTCTGTATGCCTATCGAGTCTGCCAAAGTTATATTTCCGTCACCTGTAACGTCGCCTATCACACTGTCAGGTGATAATTCTGAACTACCTACCGAAACAGGCGTCGAAGATGCCGCCGATACCCCTATCGCTGTTGAAAGTATCAAAGCCATTGAGAGAATAAATCCGTACAATTTTGTGTGTTTTTTCATAATCAATCTTTCCTTTCTTTTCATACCTCTTGGTATGTAAACAACCTTTTCTTTTTTAATCCTCTTTGTTTAAATTAATACCAACCTGCAGGTCTTACAAGAACCTTCTCTACCTCAGCCTCTTTGACTACTACCGTCTCGTAGTGACCTTCGGCAGGTACAGATACCGTTTTAGTTCCTACTTGAAACTCTCTATCCTCAACAGAGTAGCTATGAAATGTTCCATAGTTATCAAATACATCTAAAATGTGTGCATCAAATTCACTATCGAGATCAAAAAAAATTCGACCACATTGACATACATATACGGTGTGAGTCTCATAGATAGGTTCCTCATAAGTATAAGCCTCTTTGTCTACTACCCACTCTTGCTTGGTCTCAGCAGGGTGATTAACATACTTGTACTCAGCCTCGTGCCAAGTCTTTTGGGGCTCTGTTGCTTGAGGTTTTTGAGTTGCCCTCTCAGTCGCCTTCTCAGTTGCCCTCTCAGTCGCCTTCTCAGTTTCGGCAGGTTTTTGAGTTGCTTTCTCAGTAGCCTTTTCCGTAGCCTTTTCTACTTTGTTTCCTGAATTGCTTTCATCTCCTGTCTTTGTTGTTTTTTCTGTCGCTTTTTCTGTCGCTTTTTCTGTTGTCTTGCTTTCACTCGCTTTCTCCGTCGTTTTTTCGGTGTTTGTGTTTTTCTTTGTGACATCGTTTGTTTTGTTTTTGTCGCCGTCAACTGTGCTTTCGGTCTTGTTTGTCGAGAGTCCGTTAAGGTTGACCGCTTCTTTTGTTTGCTCGTCGGAGGCTTCAACCTCGTTGCTGACGGGAAGCACATCTGCATTGTTGTGATTTATTAATAACAGCCCTGTTACAACGCCTCCTCCGATAACGGCTGCTGTGCAAGCCAGAGCGATTACCTTTGCTTTAAGCGTTCCTGCAAATCCTTTCCCGATAACTTTTGAAGTCTTTGCCTCGTTTGATAAAAGTTTGAGCTCGTTGCCGCTTGCCTTATCCGGCAGGCTTATTTTTATTTTGGGTACTTTTATGCTTTTTGCCTGCTCTATGAAAATGGCGGGAAACAGAGGCACAGCTACAACGGAGTGCATTTTGTTGCCGCTTTTAGCCTCGTATTCGTCAATCGCCTTTTTCAAATTTTTTCGGGCAAGTTTTAACCTTGTCTTTACCGTATTTTCGGAACAGCCAAACGCTTCCGCTATTTCCGCTATCGACATATTATCGAAATAATACATTATAACGGTCTGGTGCTGATACGCTGATAAAGCGTTTCCCATAATCTGCAATATGATTTCTCTTTTTTCAGCCTGTTTAATGTATTCTTCGGGCAACATAAGCTCATCGGTTTCAGGCAAATTCAAATTTAAATATACCTCTCTTTCTTCATAGTCTTTAGTTTTCAGCCTTAAAAAGTCAAGACACTTGTTCGCGGCAATTCTTTTTATCCATTGGCAAAACTTTTCGTTGTCGCCGAGAGAGTCAAGTTTTAAAAAAGCTGTTATATAAGTTTCCTGCATAGTGTCTCTTGCGTTTTCCTCGTCTTTCAGGAATGACAGACAAGTAAACCAGACATCGTTTTTTGTAAGCTCATAGAGCTTATCAAAAGAGGGATTGTCGCCGTTTTTTGCATTTGCAACAAGATTTGCAATTTCATTTGCATTTTCGTTTGCAATTTCTTTGTTCATTTCAAATCCTCCTTCGGTGTTATTTTGATGTGATGTTACGCTGTTAAATTGCTCTGTTAATAAGACAATTCGGAAAGCGTTCAGGTTCGATTTTTTTACCTTTCAGCGGAGTTTTGTCGAAATGGTGCTAATACCCCCGATAGAAAGTTAGGGAAAACCGTGAAAAAACCTGTTGTTAAATTGCTCTGTTTAATAAGACAATTCGTAAGGCGTTCAGGTTTAATTTTTTACCTTTCTGCGGAGCTTTGTCGAAATGGTGCTAATACCCCCGATAGAAAGTTAAGTAAGAACTATGAAATACCTTTTTATTTAGTTGTCTATTAATAAGACGAAATAAAAGGCTCTCAGGTTTCATTTTTCGGAAAAAATTCTTGATTTTTTTCAAATTTTTTACTTTTGAGCGGAATTTTGTCGAAGCGGAGTAAAACCGATAAAAAGTAAAGTAAAAAAACTGTGAAACACCTTTTTATTTAGTTGTCTATTAATAAGACGAAATAAAAGGCTCTCAGGTTTCATTTTTCGGAAAAAATTTTGATTTTTTTCAAATTTTTTACTTTTGAGCGGAATTTTGTCGAAGCGGAGTAAAACCGATAAAAAGTAAAGTAAAAAAACTGTGAAACACCTTTTTATTTAGTTGTCTATTAATAAGACGAAATAAAAGGCTCTCAGGTTTCATTTTTCGGAAAAAAATTTTGATTTTTTTCAAATTTTTTACTTTTGTGCGGAATTTTGTCGAAACGGAGTAAAACCGATAAAAGTAAAGTAAAAAATTACTAAAATAGCCTTAAAGCCTGATATTTGCCTCTGGCGTTATTTTAGCATATGCGGATAAAATTGTAAATTGTGAATTTAATTCGATTAAATTAGTTAATATTAATAAGACGATTTAAAAAAGCCTTATGTTTTATTTTTTTAAAATAAGACCTCCGCAGGTTGTTATTCGCCTCGTAATGTGCTATAATTTTACTTAATAAATCAAAAATTATTACTATTGATTTTAATAAATACAATTTTCTGCTTTTGTCTGGAGGTATATAGATGAAGCACACGGTAAAGGTTATTGCGCTTTGTCTTTTAACAGCCGTTTTGTTGACTATGTGCTCATGCGCGAGAAAGAGTACAAGCGAGGTCGAGGATTCCGCGCACAACGCCGTTGAAAGTATGTCGATGCCTGATATAGAGGCGCCCTCCCTTATTGAGCCCGATGATTTTGAAACGGGGGGTATGTTTTCTTCTATATCCGAGATAAACACCGACAGCAAAAATTATGAAAAAATTGAAATAGACACAGGTTACCGTATGCTTCAAACCGAGCAGCAGCGTTATTTTTACGAAAGCCTTGAAACTAAGGTGTATGTTGTCGGCAGTAAGAAAAACGACAGGGGACTTTATTTGACGGATAAGGTCATTGTCGACGGGTCAATCGACGAAAAGGGAATAAGGGTGGCTCTTTCGGCTTTTAAAAACGACCATCCTGAAATATTCTGGCTTTCAAATCAATTTTCCTATATTGCTTCTCAGTCAAAGGAGATACAGCTTTATTCGGTTATTTCTCCAAAGGATATAAAGATAAAAAGCAAGGAGCTTATCACGGCGATTGAATTTTTTATAAATAAAGTGCCCGAGGGCTTGAGCGAGTTTGAACGTGAGCTTAAGATACACGACCTGCTTTTGAATACCTGCGTTTATAATGAGGAGGTTGAGTCAACAAATCAGGACTGGCGGCCGTTTTCAATATACGGCTCTCTTGTTGACGGCAGTGCCGTGTGCGAGGGCTACAGCAGGGCTATGCAGTATCTTTTGAGCCTGTTTGGAATAGAATGCAACACCGTAAACGGAATGGGAAAGGGAAATCCGCATCAGTGGAACAACGTAAGGATCGACGGCAGCTGGTATAATCTTGACGCAACATGGGACGACACTGCCGACAACAACATATATTACGATTATTTTAACGTGAGCGACAGCGTTATCGAGATTGACCATGAAACTGCTCCGTTGTTTTCGCAGATGTCGTCTGAGGAGATATGCGGAGGAGAAAACAGCGAGGCGCAGCTTTTTAATATATATTTGCCCGAGTGCGTATCCGATAAGGCGAATTTTTACACCATGAAAACGGTTTTATATACAGGCGATAATGATGAAAGCGCGGACGGTATAATACAAAAGCTTGTAAATTGCGCAGTGTCGGGCGAGAGCGTGATTTATATAATGGTCGATTCTGCGCTTGAATATGAAAGCGTGATGAACAGCCTTTTCTATGAGCCGCCGTATTGCTTTTTTAAATATATCGAGCAGGCAAATGAAGAAAGCGGAGGTCTGTTTGACGACGAGCACGTTTCAGTTTTAAAAAGGGAAAGGCAGAATATAATAGAGGTTCATTTGCAATATAAATGATTTGGAGGATAAAGATGAAGAAGTATGATGTGCATATGCTTGAGCTTGTTGAAAAAAGCGAAATAGCAAAGAACATTTTTGACTTTAAGCTGAAAAACGCGCAAATCGCGAAAATAACCGAACCGGGGCAATTTTTGCATATAGCGGTGCCGGGTATGGTGCTGCGCCGCCCTATATCCGTGTGCGACGTTACAGACGACTGTATAAGGATAGTTTTCAGAATAAAGGGCGACGGAACAAGACGTCTGTCTGAGGCAAAAAAGGGCGATATGCTTGACGTTCTCGGCCCGCTTGGCAACGGCTTTGATATTGAAAAGGGAAAGACTTATGCCTTTGTCGGCGGAGGAATAGGCGTGCCGCCGATGCTTTACAGCGCAAAACGTGCAGAAAAGGCATATGCTGTTCTCGGCTTTGCAAATAAGGACGCCGCAATACTGTGCGGCGATTTTAAAGAGGCAGGGTGCGAGCTTTTCATTGCAACAGAGGACGGCAGTTTTGGCGTGCGCGGCTTTGTAACTGAACCGCTTGAAAATATAATAGACAGGGTGGACGGTGTTTGCGCCTGCGGCCCTATCCCTATGCTTAAGGCGGTCGCCGAGCTGTGCCGAAAAAACGGCAAGCCATGTCAGGTGTCGCTTGAGGAAAGAATGGGCTGCGGCATAGGCGCATGCCTTGTATGCGCCTGCAAAACGCACGGTGAAAACGGCGATGAATATAAGCATGTGTGCAAAAACGGGCCGGTATTCAATGCCGAGGAGGTAGCTTGGAATGGCTGATTTATCTGTAAAAATCTGTGGAGTTACGCTTAATAACCCTTTGATAGCGGCGTCGGGAACCTTTGGCTTCGGTCACGAATACGGCGAGCTTTATCCGCTCAGCACACTTGGAGGAATATCCTGCAAGGGAATAACGCTTCTTCCGCGGCTCGGCAATCCTCCGCCGAGAATCGCCGAGGGCAAGGACGGTATTTTAAATTCAGTCGGACTTCAAAATCCGGGAGTGGATCATTTCATAAACGACGATCTCCCGTGGCTTATGCGGCAAAACACGGCTGTTATAGCCAATATTGCCGGCAATACGGTCGAGGAATATTGCCAAATGGCTGAAAGACTTGACGACAGCGGAGTGGATATGATAGAGATGAACATATCCTGCCCGAATGTGAAGCATGGCGGCGTTGCGTTTGGAACGTCGTGCGAGTCTGTGGGCAATATAACAAAGCAGGTAAGAGCGCACTGCAAAAAGCCGCTTATTGTAAAGCTTTCTCCGAATGTTTCGGATATTGCCGAGATAGCAAAATCGGCAGAGGCTCAGGGAGCCGACGCGGTTTCTCTTATAAATACCCTTACGGGAATGAGAATAGATATTGAAACGGCTCGTCCTATTTTAAGGAACAATACCGGCGGAATGAGCGGGCCGGCAGTCTTCCCTGTGGCTGTAAGAATGGTATGGCAGGTCAAAAACGCCGTAAGCATTCCTGTTATAGGTATGGGAGGCATTTCGAGCTGGCAGGACGCGGCAGAGATGCTTATTGCCGGAGCCGACGCGCTTCAAATCGGAACGGTTTTGTTTAACGACCCGTATGCGCCGATTAAAATATGTAAGGGGCTTAACGACTTCCTTGATAAAAAGGGATATAAAAGTGTAAGCGAGCTCACGGCGACAATAAAGCCGTGGTAAATTAGTCTATGACGGGGCGCAATGCAAACAGGTCGATATTACGATGCCGATTTGAATATAGGAGGTTTGTGCATTGGAATTTTTAGAACAAATAATTCAGAATTTCGACGACCTTATCTGGGGCTGGCCGATGATATTGCTGCTGCTTGGCACTCACATTTTTACAACCGCGAGAACCGGCTTTATTCAGCGCAGACTGCCTACTGCCATAAAGCTTTCGGTTACAAAGGACCCTGACGCGTCCGGCGATGTAAGTCAGTTTCAGGCGTTGACAACGGCTCTTGCCTCTACCATAGGAACAGGCAATATTATCGGCGTCGGAACGGCAATAGCGCTTGGCGGCCCGGGTGCGGTGTTCTGGTGCTGGATAACCGGCGTGCTTGGTATTGCGACAAAATACAGCGAATCTCTTATTGCGGTAAAATACAGGGTTAAAACAAAGGACGGCTCTATGGTCGGCGGCGCTATGTACGCTCTTGAAAGAGGTCTGAATATGAAGTGGGTTGGCATAATATTTGCCGTATTGGCTGTGCTTGCCTCCTTTGGAATAGGAAACGGCGTGCAGGTCAACGCCATTTCTTCTATAATGACAAACACATTCGACCCCACCGGCTCCGCAAAATTGAATATCTTCGGGCTTACGCTTCCCGTAGTTCCGCTGATATGCGGCACGGTTTTAACGGTAATAACGGGTCTTGTAATATTCGGCGGAGTAAAAAGCATTTCAAGCGTGTGCGAAAAGCTTGTTCCGATTATGGCGGCTTTATATGTAGGCGGATGTATATACATACTTATATATAACTGGCAGTATCTCGGCCAAACCGTGCAGACCATTCTTGGACAGGCGTTTTCAATCAAATCTGTCGCCGGAGGCTTTATGGGCTCTGCTCTTATGATGGGATGCAGATACGGAATTGCAAGAGGTCTGTTTTCAAATGAATCGGGTATGGGTTCCGCGCCGATTGTTGCCGCTGCGGCTCAAACGAGAAATCCTGTTCGTCAGGCTCTCGTGTCGTCAACGGGAACATTTTGGGATACGGTCGTTGTATGCCTTATGACAGGTCTTGTAGTTGTCAGCAGCAGCATAGCAAACCCGAACATAAGCTTTGACGACGGCGACGCTCTTACTCATGCGGCGTTCGGTCAGATACCGTATGTGGGCAATATAATAATAGTTGTCGGTATACTTGCGTTTGCATATTCCACAATACTCGGCTGGTCGTATTATGCGGAAAGATGTCTTGTTTATCTTTTCGGCACCGGCGCTCTGATACCGTTTAAAATAGTTTGGCTTTTGGTGCTTTTCTGCGCGCCGCTTATCTCCGTAAATGTAGTATGGAATATTGCGGATATATTAAACGCTCTTATGGCGGTGCCGAATATATTTGCCGTGTGGATGCTTTCGGGAGTAACTCGAAGCGAAACGAAGCGCTATATCAAAAATCTTGACGAGTACGACGATGAGCCGATACCTGTTGTAGATAAAAAATATTGACATTATAATTTACAGCCGCCGCTTAAGCTTTGCAGCTCAGAGCTTAAGCGCAAGACTTCCGCGACATGACTGTAAAATCAAGCCGGTTTTCACTCGAAGGAAAACCGGCTTGATTTTTTAATCGTTAAAGCTCAATATTTATATTGTATTCCTTTGCCCAGAAGTCAAGCTGAACTATATAAGCGAGTATCTGCGGCGCCCTCATAAGCTGACCGTACCACGGCGAGCTTATATTGTCGGGGTGCTCTATAATTTCCATAATTCCGTTTTTGTCAAGCAGCTCTGCTATGGGGCTTTGGCTGTTTGATATAACGTCAACAGCGCCGTCGCTTACGCATTTCATATAAATCGGATTAAAGGTTTTGGGATACGGGCTTTTCTTTCTCCAGACTATCTCGTCGGGCATAATACCGTCGAAGGCTGTGCGGAGAATACCCTTTTCACGTCCGTCAAGAGCCTTCAGCTCCCAAGGCATATTATATGCGTATTCAACTATTCTGTAATCACAAAACGGAACCCTGACTTCAAGTCCGCTGTACATCGACGCTCTGTCTTTTCTCTCAAGCAGACACTGCATAAACCAGTAATAATTTAATATGAACATTTCACGCATTCTTGCCTCAAGAGGAGAGTCGTCGCTGAGCTTGTCGGCAAGGGCGACGGTGTCGTTGTAGCGTTGTCTTACATACTCCTCGGCTTTCGGCAGTACGCCCTTTTTCAGTATGCTGCGGCGTATGTCTGTGCTTCTGCTCCACGGAAAGCATTCTTCAAACAATATACTCTTGTTGTGGTACCATGGGTAACCGCCGAAAAGCTCGTCGGCACATTCGCCGGAAAGCGCGACGGTGAAATTTTTTTTGACCTCCCGGCAGAAGAGAAGCAGGGAAGAATCAACATCAGCCATTGGCATGAGGTCGCGTGATTTTACGGAATCGAACAGGGCGTTGTAAAGCTCTCTGTTCGACAGCACAATATTGTGGTGGCGGCTGTTCAGAAAGTCGCTCATAAATCCGATATAATCCGCGTCGGAGTTTGGCTGAAACAGGCTTTTTTGAAAATATTTTCCGTTATCCTCATAATCAACCGAATATGTGTCAAGTCTTTTATTGCCGTTTGCTTTATAGCTTTCACCAGCGACGGTGCAAATTATGCTTGAATCAAGCCCTCCCGACAAAAAACAGCACAGCGGAACGTCGGACACAAGCTGACGGTTTATGGAATCCTTTAAAAGCTCCCTAACCTTTTCAATCGTTTCGCTGCGGTTTTCGGTGTGAGGCTTTGCCTTGATTTCAAAATATTTTTTCTTCTTTAAAATATTGTTTTTATATGTCATACATTCGCCGGGCAAAAGCTCGCACACATTCTTGAAAATTCCAAAGCCGGGAGTTCTCGCAGGGCCAAGAAAAAGTATGTCGTAAAGTCCGTTTTCGTCAATTGTCGGCTTTACCGCCGGATTTTTCAGCATTGACTTTATCTCGGACGAGAAAATAAGTCCGCCGCTGTACTCGTAATAGAAAAACGGCTTTACGCCTACTCTGTCACGGGCGGCAAAAAGAGTGCGGTTTTTGCTGTCCCAAACAGCGAATGCAAAAATTCCGTTGAGCTTTTCAACGCAGGCTTCTCCGAAATAAATATATGAATACAGCAAAACCTCGGTGTCGCAGCTTGTTTCAAAACGACAGCCGAGGGCTAAAAGCTCGTCTTTAAGCTCGCGCGTGTTGTAAAGCTCGCCGTTATAAACGATAGTGTAGCTGTATCCGCCCATACTGCGTGTCATAGGCTGCTTGCCGTTTTCAACGTCAATTACCGCGAGCCTGCGGTGCATAAGACAAACATCTCTGCTTGATGAAAGAAATATGCCTCTGTCGTCGGGCCCCCTTGACGCAAGAGAGTCCGTCATGGCGTCAATTATAGTTCCATACTCGCTTAAATCCTTATATTTATCCAACCAGCCGGCTATTCCGCACATATAATCACCCCGTATTTAATTTCAGATTTCTGATTTACATACCTCTCTTGTTATTATATGCCCGTCTTGGCGCGTTGTTATTCCCGCTGCCGACCCTCATCGAGAGCAGAAAAACCGAACAGCATAACAGCAGAGCCATACTTCCTATGAGCGTTGACGATGACACTCTGTTTCCGCTCGGTGCGGCGATTGAAATTGCAGCTACGGTCTCCGGCATAAACAGGGTAATTATATATGTGTAAAGAGCGCAAAGACCTCCGCAAAGTATTCTGTGTATAAAAAAGTCGAGCTTTGAAAAATCGAGCCGTCTAAGCAGCGAAAAAATCTGAAAATGGACGGATATTCCGCCAAAGCCTATGGCAAAGGCGATAAATTCAAGAGGAGCGCCGCAGTCCGCCGCCCTTCGGCAGCCGGCAGTGACCTCTGTAAGAACGTACATAAGACATTGAGCTATCGGATGTGGAATATGTATGAACGAGAGTAAATTTTGTATTAGCGTCATGACTCCGACGTCTGTAATAATGCCCATAAACGCAGAGAACATAACGACCATGGCGCAAAGCCTTATTATGCTGTCGCTGCATTTAAAGCAGGAGGATATAAGCGTATCCGAAAATGAGCGCCTTGAGTTTTTTTCGCAGTCTTTTTTGGGGACGCCGTCGCCCGACAAAATGCCGCCGATTACCGCAACCGTCAGCTGCGACAGTATCTGGGCGCAATAAAGCGCAATACCGACCGATTTGCTGCCGAGCATATTTTCGCCAACCGCAAATATAACGAACGCCGGGCCTGCGCCAACTGCGAATCGGAGCATTCTCACAGATTGTTCCCGGTTTATTTTGCCCCTTTCATAAAGGGCTTCCGTGCATACCGCGCCGACAGGAAAGCCGCCTGTAAGGCTGAGGATAACCGCGCCGCCGGCAACAGCAGGCAGGCGCAGAATATATCGGCAAAACGGCGAGAAGATAAAGGATATTTTGTCAAGAGTGCCGTACTCGCTGAGAAATTCGGCAAGCACCATAAACGGAAAAAGCGACGGGATAAGCACCTGTCCGCAGTATATAAGTCCGTTTAAAGCTTCGTCAGTCATAACAACCGCCTCCAAGGCATATTTTTAAACACGGCAGTTGATTATATGAAAAGAGCCGCAGTTTTTATGCAGGGTGTGAATTTATGGCTGAAAAACAAGAGGGCGGATTTTTAAGAAACAGTATTTTTTCAAAGCTGGACGAACTTAAAATGCCGCCTGTTTATATGGAGATGAAGGGCAACGCCGAGCTGACAATAGAGGGGTGCAGGGGGATTTTAGAGTATGACAGTCTTATGATAAGGGTGAGCGTGGAAAAAGCCGCCGTCGCCGTGCATGGCAGAGGGCTGAGTATAAAATGTCTGTCCTTAAGCTCAGTTGTTATATGCGGTGTCATAACGTCGATAGAATACGAGGGGTAATCTGAAATATGAATATACTTGATATTATGCGCTTTATCAGGGGATATGTGGAGTTTGAAGCAACGGGCAGCTTCCCTGAAAGGCTTATAAATCTTTCGCTGCGCAAGGGCTTGAATATTTATGACACAAGCGGCAGAGAGGGCGTGCTGCGGGGTAGGATACCAAAATCTCAGTTTGAAGGGCTAAAACGTCTTAGCGTAAGATGCGGCGTTGATGTAAAGCCCGTAAGGCTAAGGGGAGTTCCGTTTATATATATGAACAATAAGCAGCGCTGGGGTCTTTTGCTTGGCGCTGTGTGTCTTGTTTTGCTCTGCTTTTTTATGTCGTCGTTTGTTTGGGTGATTGAGGTCGAGCCGACCGAGAGCGTGAGCGAGTATGAGATAAAGCAGGCGCTTAAAAATCAGGGACTGTACTGCGGCGTGTGGAGGGATTCTCTCGTGCCGGACACCATAGAGCGTGAAACGATGATGGAGCTTGGCTCGTTCGGCTGGATGTCGGTAAATATAACAGGCATAAAGGCGAGCGTAAAGGTGAGCGAAAAATATCTGCCTGATGACGTTGAAGGGGAGGAGGTAAAGCCCTGCAACATAAAGGCAAAAAAGGACGGGCAGATAGTAAAAATGGATATAAAAAGCGGCAGCACGGTCGCAAAGCTCGGCGACGCTGTGACAAAGGGAGATTTGCTTGTAAGCGGAGTTGTCAGCACCGAAAACGGCGGCGACTTTCTAAGCCCGTCAATCGGCGCGGTTTATGCCGAAACGACATTTGAAAAAACGGTTTCTCAGCCGCTTAAATATGAGCAAAGCCTTCCAAGCGGCAGAGAAACGCAACGCAGTATGCTTGAATTTTTGGGCATAAAAATACCGCTGGGGCTAAGCTATGTGCCTTACAGCGATTATATACAGCACAGCGAGCGTCAAAGCTTTGTTTCGTTTGGCAATATAATGCCGGCGGGAATTTGCACCCAAAGCTGTATTGAATATGAAAATAATAATATAGAGCTTTCAAAGGAGGAGGCAAATAAAAGCTGTCTTGCCGAGCTTGCGCTTTATGAGGCTTTTAATATGCAGCACTGTGAAATAAAGGAAAGAAAGCTGAGCCGAAAAATAAAAAATAACGCCTATACCGTCACAGCAAGCTACACCTGCATAGAGGATATAGGCGAAACGAGCTATATTGGCACAGAGGAGGATAATGCCGCCGAAGGCGATTAAACGCCCGTAAGGTCGAAATCGGGGATAAATTCATCGCCGGAGGATTCAAGCTCCTGAGCATATCCGTCAAGCTCAAGCTCAAACATTGCGTCAAGAACCTTTTGATATTCTCTTTTTGTTATTTTGCGGCAGAGCTTTTTATGCGTAAGCGCGCCGTGGCACGGGGTGTACTGCGCCATAAGGCTTATCAGAGCGTTGTCGGAAAAAACATTTTTTATTATCCTTAAGACTTCAATTGAATTTTTTGTGGCTGCCGGCAAAACAAGATGACGTATTACCGTGCCTCTTAAAATCATCTCGTCCTCATCAAAAACCGGCTTGCCTGTCTGCGAAATCATTTCCTTTATTGCGTCGATTGCCGTATTGCGGTAGTTTTTTACCTGTGAATATTCGAGCGCAAGAGAATCGTCCGCATATTTAAAGTCCGGCAGATATACGTCTACAAGCCCTCTGAGCATTTTCAGACTTTGAGCCCTTTCATATCCGCCGCAGTTAAAAACAATCGGTATCGAGGGCTTATACAGAAGCAGGCTTTGGCGTATTTGGGGAATGTAATGCGTGCCGTTTACAAGATTTATATTGTGAACGCCCATAGCCTCAAGCATTTTATATTTTTCTGCAAGCTGCTCCGGCGTAAGCTCTTTTCCGAAGCCGTTGTGCGATATATTGTAATTTTGGCAGAACAGGCAGCGCATTACGCAGTGACTGAAGAATATAGCGCCGCTGCCTCGCTTTCCGCTTATACAAGGCTCTTCGCCGTAATGCGGAGCTATTCTTGCCACCCTGACGGCAGCCGACGCGCCGCAAAAGCCGCTTCCCTCTTTTTCGTCCCTGCGTCGTCCGCACTCCCTCGGACACAGGCGGCAGCTTTCGATTATCATATTAACCGCTCCCTTATGACAGACACTTGATAATATATTTATAATACACGGCAGGGCATATTGCAAGCTGAAATATTGAATTATCATAAAGCATATTGTATAATTAAATTCAGTGAATTAAAATCTGATTATCCGGTGATCATATGAAAAACCCGTTTATTAAAACCTCAGATAACAATAGCGAATATATCGACAGCACCTGCTCAATAAACCGTTTGACCCTTGCAAGGCTGCCGATTTACGGAATAGACGACGAGATGGAAGGGAAAACTGTTTCGCAGGTTTTCAGCACGCACATAATAGCCGAGGAGATAAAAAAGAGAGCAGGGGAGCTTGGCGTTGATATCGGTGGCAGCCGAACCGACGGAGCTCTTGTTTCGGCTGCCGTAAAATACGCGATAGACGGCAATGCGGCTGCGATTGATATAATAAGGAAATTCGGCAGAAGACTTGGAATTATATTTCTCACACTTAAGCTTGGAATGCCCGAAAACCGCGCGGCGAGAGAGGATTGGGACGATGAGTGCTGGGAATACTGGCAAAGCCTTAAAAGAGTGATACTCGTCGGCGGACTGACAAGCGGCGTCCTTGGCTCGATACTGAAAGCGGAGGCGCTTTCGGTTTTTAAAAGGGCAAATGTCGAGCCGTATGATTTTGTTCTTTTTGACAACGCGACATATGTCGGAATTATGGGCGGAGCGTCTCAGATAAAGGCGCAGGACGGAGCGTTTGCCGTCTTTGATTTCGGTCAGACTAATTTAAAGCGGAGCATTGTAAAAAAGCGCGGCGGAGAGGTTGTTGAGATAAAAATGCTTGACAGCCTGCCTTCAAAATATATGACCCCTAAAAAGGCGTGTGAGGTAGGGGCGAGCGAGGAGGCTCGCAAGCTCAATTTGTATTTGAGAAGCTGCATTTTCAAAACGATAACGGCTCTTGAAAACACCGAGAGCATAGGCGATGAAATAATAATAAGCATTGCGAATTATGTTTGCAACGGCAGGCTGCAAGGCGACAGGGCAGGCTATGCAAAGCTGAGCAGTATTATAGACAACTATTCCGAATATCTTGAAAACGAGCTTTCGGGAATGCTGAGAAGAAGCGTTAAAATCAGGCTTTTGCACGATTCCACCGCAGCGGCGCTGTATTTTAAGGACTATAAGGACTCGGTTTGCATAACAGTAGGCACGGCGTTCGGAGTGGGATTTCCTGAAATTAACCCTTAATATTCAAAAAATTCCTTGAAAATGAGTATGAACAGTAGTAATATATAAGAGAACATAAACAGAACGGAGAGTTAAAAATGAAAGTAATGGTTGAAACGTCTGCAAGACATCTTCATGTAACACAGGATACGCTCGAAACGCTTTTCGGCAAGGGGGCTCAGCTTACAAACAAGAAGGATTTATCACAGCCGGGGCAGTTTGCCTGCGTTGAAAAGGTTACTGTAGTAGGCCCGAAGGGCGAGATAACAATGTCAATTCTCGGGCCCGTAAGGTCTGCCGACCAGGTTGAGGTAGCGCTCACCGACGCAAGAAAGCTCGGAATAGCCGCGCCGATAAGAGAATCCGGCGATGTTGCAGGAACGCCGGGCTGCAAGCTTGTGGGCCCGAAGGGCGAAAAGGAGATTGAGTGCGGAGTTATCGCGGCAAAAAGACACATACACTTCACGCCGGAAAACGCAAAGGAATTTGGCGTTGAGGATAAGCAAATAGTAAGCGTTAAGGTAGGCGAGCCGGGCGGCAGAAGCCTCGTGTTTAATGACGTTGTAGTCAGGGTGAGCGAGAAATTTGCACCTGCAATGCACATTGACACAGACGAATCTAACGCGGCAGGACTTACCGGCACTGTTGACGGCGAGGTAATAGTATAACCCGGCCGAGCTTACAGCTATGACGGCGGATTTTACATAAACAATCAGAATAATATAAAAATCAACAGGCAGTCCAAAAGGCGGACTGCCTGTTGATTTATGCCTTAAGGCAGAGATGAAAATTCCTTTTATCGCACCTTGACAGCTGGTTTAAATCATTTAATTATTGATGAATAATAGGATATTCCCTGTTAATAATATCCTTGAGGTGAATCGGATGAAGTTATCTAAAGAGGAATATTCAAAAATGACGGAAAAAGCGTCTCCGGACAGCCCACTTTTCCTTGACTGCTTAAAAGCGTTTCTGTTTGGCGGCGGCTTTTGCGTTGTGGGACAGCTTTTGCTCAACGCTTATCAGGCGCTGGGTCTTGACAAGGAAACGGCAGGCACGGTCGTTTCCGTAAGTCTTGTGTTTGTTGGAGCGGCTCTTACCGCTATAGGCTGGTACGATAAAATAGCAAAGCACGCCGGAGCCGGAAGTCTTGTTCCTATAACGGGCTTCGCAAACTCTGTAGTTGCTCCGGCAATAGAGTTTAAATCGGAGGGCTATGTTCTCGGCCTTGGAGCAAAAATGTTTATTATAGCAGGGCCCGTTATCGTTTACGGTACGCTTGCCTCCGTTGTGTACGGCTTAATATACTTTTTATTCACTTTGTTTTGAGATGTGACGCAGCTTGATTTAAAAATACTACTGCTTTTTGCTCCGGCGCTGAAACGGCGACGGAGCCTTTTGCGTTCTTTTGGTAAATTAAAGATATGACGGGAAAATTAATATGGCTGAAATTTATGTATTCTCGGCTTAAAATAGGGAAATATTAAGTCAAAATACGTCTTTTGACCGTTTTTACATTTGCGTAAATAATTTGACTTTTTATCGACAAAATATTATAATCAAATAAAATGTGCTTAAAGAGTGTCTGAAAGTATTTCGGGTCGATTTAGTCGCGACGGTTTTTATTTCAGATACAGCTTGTCCAATACTTATCAATAATGCCGCAAAGCGGCTTTGTTTTATTTAAATCGGCGCAGCGCATTTAATTCGGAGCAAGGCTTGATAAGCTTGCTTAGTCAAGTCCGCTACGGTTGCCCCCTGTCGCACGGAGCTTTGCTCCTAAGTCCTTCAGCGGCTACGATTAGCCGATGAAGGACTGCGACGCCCCGGCGCCGTAAAAGGCGCGGGACGTCTGCGACAGGGTATAGGCTGCCTGATTTAAAATTTCGACCGGATTGTATATGCTTTTATATTGACAAGAGGTAATGATATAAATGAAAAATATTTCCTTCAGAAAGTTTGTGCTGTGTCTGGCGGATATGTTTATGACCTGCATAGGATGCTTTTTGGCTAACTATATACTGCTGCTCGTTACTGATGGGCAGCGTTCGCTTAACAGCTCTCAGATAGTAGTATTTGCCACGCTTTTTATGGTGCTTACGGCGGCAGGGCTGCTTCTGAGCGGAGCGTATAATAAATATTGGCGTTTTTTTAAGATAAAAGACTATTTGACCTGCATTCTCGGCACGGGAATAAGCAGTGTTTTTGTGTTGCTTATAACATACCTTATTTATCTTCCCGACGGCCCTGCCTTCTCATTTGTTATATTTTCATTTTTGATTACCACCTCCGGCATTATTGCCTTCCGCTTCTGCTTCAGGCGCACCTTCCTGCTATTGACGGATCACGGTCAAATAGAGATGAAAAAGCGCACCATGATAGTCGGAGCAGGCGAGGCTTGCAGGATAATTCTCCGTGAAATAGAAAGTGCAAGGCTTGACCCGAATAATCCGTCTAATCAATATCTGCCGGTGGGCATAGTGGACGATGACCCCAAAAAACTGCATACCGAGATTATGGGCGTTGAGGTTATGGGAAACTGCGAGGACATAATCCGCCTTTGTAAAAAAGAGAATATAGAGGTCGTTTTGTTCGCCATTCCATCCTGTACCGAGGCGCAAAGAAGATATATACTTGATCTGTGTTCGGAAACAAGCTGTGTTATAAAGGTTGTTCCTTATTTAAGCGAGCTGTTTATTGACGAAGAGCAGCCAAAGCTTATGTATCAGTTTAATGATATTAAGGTAGAGGATCTGCTCGGAAGAGATCCGGTAACATTTGACAAAGAGGATATAAAGCGAATAATAAGAGATAAAATATGTATGATAACCGGCGGAGGAGGCTCGATAGGAAGCGAGCTCACAAGGCAGATAGCCGCATATATGCCGAAGCAGATTATTATAGTTGACATATATGAAAACAACGCCTATGACATACAGCAGGAGCTTGTAATGGATTACGGCGACAAGCTTGACCTTGTAACGCTTATAGCCTCTGTTAGAGATAAGGAGAAGATGAAGCTTATATTTGAAAAATATAAGCCGCAGCTTGTTTTCCATGCAGCCGCGCACAAGCACGTTCCTCTTATGGAAACGTCCCCTGAGGAGGCTGTCAAGAACAACGTCATAGGCACATACAACGTGGCGTCGCTGTCGGAGTTTTACGGCGTTGAAAAGTTTATGATGATTTCAACGGACAAGGCGGTCAATCCGACTAACATAATGGGAGCGACAAAGCGCTGCTGCGAGATGATAGTTCAGTATATGGCGCAGTGCAGCACGTCTAAAACCGCGTTTATAACCACACGCTTCGGCAATGTGCTCGGCTCAAACGGCTCTGTAATTCCGCTGTTTAAGCGTCAGATTGAAAGCGGAAAGCCGGTCACCGTCACTCATCCTGAAGTAATACGCTATTTTATGACCATACCGGAGGCTGTCTCGCTTGTTTTGCAGGCTGCCGCTATGGCTCACGGCGGCGAGATTTTTGTGCTTGATATGGGCAAGCCGGTAAAAATAACGACCCTTGCCGAAAATCTTATAAGAATGTACGGCAAGGTGCCTTACAAGGATATAAAGATAAAATTCACGGGACTTCGTCCCGGAGAAAAGCTCTTTGAAGAGCTTTTGATGAACGAAGAGGGACTTAAGGAAACAGATAACGAAAAAATATTTATCGGAAATCAGATACCGATAGATTCGGGAGATTTTATACCCAAGCTTGAAAAGCTTGAGGAATGTGCCATAGCAAACGAGCCTGAAGAAACCGTTAAGGCTTTGCACGCTATTGTGCCTACATTTGTTCACGAATAAAGAATATGTGAATATAATGTATTGATACCGTATGACATATGATGCGGAATTTTTGCTTTGCGGCGCAAAGTATAGCACGGTATGATTAAATTTGCTTGGAGGATATTTGTAATGTGCGGAATAGTTGGATATGCCGGTTATCGCGATTGCAGCGACGTATTGGTAGACGCTTTGTCAAAGCTTGAATACAGAGGATACGATTCTGCCGGAGTTGCTGTTTTTGAAAACGGTGAAATAAAGGTTTGCAAGGCTCAGGGTAAGCTTGAAATGCTGCGCAAAAAAATGCAGGAAGAGGGAAAACCGCAGGGCAGAGTAGGAATAGGCCACACACGCTGGGCGACGCACGGTGAGCCGTCCGATATAAATTCTCATCCGCACAGCGGAGCGAAGGTTACCGTCGTGCATAACGGAATTATTGAAAATTACAGGGAGCTTAAAGAGTTTTTAAGCGCGAAGGGAGTAGAGTTTGTAAGCGAGACAGATACCGAGGTCGTGGCTCAGCTTTTGAATTATTATTATAAAGGTGATCCGCTTGATACGATAATAAAAACGATAAGCGACCTTGACGGCTCGTTTGCTCTTGGAATAATATTTGCCGATTATCCTGAGAGGATATATGCCGTTCGCAGAGAAAGCCCCCTTATTGTGGGAATAGGCAAAGACGAAAATTACATAGCGTCCGACGTTCCTGCCATTCTGAAATATACAAGGGATTATTATTTGCTCGACCATGACGAAATAGCCGTTCTCACCGACAGCGAGGTGAATATATATGATATTCACAAGGAGCCTGTGGAAAAAACGCTTATGACCGCCGACTGGGATGAAAGCGCAGCCGAAAAGGGCGGCTATGAGCATTTTATGATAAAGGAAATACACGAGCAGCCGAATGCCGTGAATATGACGGTAAAGCCAAGGGTCGTAGACGGTCTGCCAAATCTTGAAGAATGCGGCATAACTCATGAAAACATAAAGAGCTTTAAAAATATTTTTGTCGTTGCGTGCGGAACGGCAATGCACGCCGGAATGGTGGGCAAATATGTAATAGAAAGGCTTGCGGGCGTGCCGGTCACGGTTGACATAGCAAGCGAATTTCGCTATCGCAGCCCAATTGTCGGCGAGGGCGATCTTGTTATAATAATTTCACAGTCGGGCGAAACGGCGGACAGCCTTGCGGCGCTGCGGCTTGCAAAATCGCTCGGCGCGAAAACTCTTGCCGTAGTAAACGCAAAGGGTTCGTCGATTGCGAGAGAGGCGGATATGCTCGTCTATACTCATGCCGGGCCCGAAATAGCGGTAGCGTCGACAAAGGCATATATCGTTCAGCTTGCCGTGATGTATCTGTTTGCATTCGAGCTTTCGCTTGCAAGGGGAAAAATAACCGAGGAGCAGTGCAGAGAGCTTACCTTGTCGCTGCTTGCGGTTCCGGAGCTCATCGGAAAAATACTTGAGACCGACCTTGAAAAGTCACAATATATATCAACAAAGCTGCTGTCGGCGGACAGCCTGCTGTATATTGGCAGAGGCCTTGACTACGCCCTTAGTATGGAGGGCTCGCTCAAGCTGAAGGAAATATCTTATATTCATTCGGAGTCCTATGCCGCAGGCGAATTAAAGCACGGCACCATTTCGCTTATCACGGATGAAATGCCTGTTATTGCAGTTGCGACGCAGAGGAGCCTTCTTGAAAAAACAGTAAGCAATATTGTTGAGGTCAAATCAAGGGGCGCCATGGTGATTATAATTACGAGAGAGGACTTTACCATCGACGAAAAGGCATATGATTTTCGCATAGATATTCCCTCTACGGACGATATGCTTATGCCGATGCTTGCGGCTGTGCCAATGCAGCTTATCGCGTATTATACCTCTGTACTCAGAGGAAACGATGTTGATAAGCCGAGAAATCTTGCAAAGTCCGTAACGGTTGAGTAATAGAAAATATTAAGGGCTGTCTTTAAGCGATAAGGTTTTTAGACAGCTCATTTTTCTTCCGTTATACGGAATTTAAAGATTGCCGTCGCAGTGTGCGGCGTCGGGGAAAACCATGGAAAAATATTCGCTTCACATTAAATTTTTCTGAAAAGTTTATTAAATTTTTGTTATTCATTTGATAATAAAGAGATTTAGTGTATAATGTATTTTAGACAGTATTAGGAGTTCTACAAAATGCAGGTTTACTTTGACAACAGCGCAACCACGCGCGTGAGCGAGGCGGCTGCGCGCAAGGCGTATGAAATGATGACAGAAGGCTTCGGCAATCCGTCGTCGCTGCATACAATGGGTTTCAGAGCGGAGGAAGAGCTGAGCATTGCAAGACGTGCCGTTGCAGGCGCTCTTGGCGCGCAGGAAAGGGAAATTTACTTTTTAAGCGGCGCAACCGAGGCAAACAATCTTGCTCTGTTTGGCGCGTCTGAAAGCAAAAAGCGTGCCGGCAATAAAATAGTCGTTTCTATGATAGAGCATTCGTCAGTCATTGACGCCTGCAAAAGACTTGAAGCGCTCGGCTTTGAGGTCACATATCTTAAGCCCGGGTCGGACGGGAAAATAAGCCTTGAAGAGCTTGAAGCCGCAATTGACGAAAGAACCATACTTGTCAGTCTTATGGCTGTGAATAACGAAACGGGAGCCATACAGCCGTATGACAAGGTCAGCAAAATAATAAAAAAGAAAAATTCTCCCGCGCTTTTTCACTGTGACTGCGTTCAGGCGTTTTGCAAGATTCCGATAAAGGCTAAAAGGCTCGGCGCGGATCTTATCTCGGTCACGGCGCATAAAATCCACGGGCCAAAGGGAGTGGGCGCGCTGTATATAAAAAGGGGAACAAGAATAATTCCGCAGCATTACGGCGGAGAGCAGGAGGGAAGAATAAGACCGGGAACGCAGGCGTCACCGCTGATAGCGGCATTTGGCGTCGCCGTGAAGGAAGCTGATTTTGCCGATGTGCTGAATATAAGAAAAATTCGTGATACAGTACGCGACTTTGTATCGGAGCTTGAAGGCGTATACATAAATTCACCGGACGACGCGCTTGAATATATTTTGAATTTTTCGGTTGAGGGAATAAAAAGCGAAACCATGCTGCATTATCTTGCCGAGAATGAAATATACGTTTCAAGCGGCTCAGCCTGCTCGCACGGCAAACGCAGCTATGTTCTCGATTCAATGGGACTTTCCCGAAGCAGAGCGGACTCTGCGTTAAGGGTGAGCTTTTCAAGGTACAACACGATTGAGCAAGCCGAATATTTTTGCGGCGTGCTTAAAAAGGCTTCGGAAAATTTAGTAAGGAAATAAATTTTGAAAAAACGGATATGACGCACCGAATGAAAGGATTTATAATATATGAACGAACTTATTTTGATAAAGCTTGGAGAGATTGCGCTTAAGGGGCTCAACCGTCAAAGCTTTGAAACTGTGCTGGTTAAGAATATAAAGCGCAGAATATCTTCGCTTGGCGGATTCAGCGTTAAGACGGCGCAGTCCACCGTTTATGTAACTCCTGTAAATGAATGCGCGGACATTGACGAGGCGGAGGAAAGAATAAAGACCGTTTTTGGCATTGCGGCTTATTCAAGGGCGGCAAGAGCCGAAAAGAATATGGAGGATATTGTAAATACGGCGGCGGAGTATCTTTTTGATGAGCTTTCGTCAGCTGAAAGCTTTAAAGTGGAGGCAAAGCGTTCGGACAAAAAATTTCCGCTTAAATCGCCGGAAATATGCGCAGAGCTTGGAGGAAGCATTCTTGAAAAATTCACACATTTAAGGGTGGACGTACATAATCCGCAGATAACCGTATATGTTGAAATAAGAGATTTCGGCGCGTATATCCACACATCGGCAAGACGGGGAGCCGGAGGAATACCTGTTGGAACCGGCGGCAAGGCGGCAATACTGATAAGCGGAGGAATAGACAGTCCGGTCGCCGCGTATATGATGGCTAAAAGAGGCGTAGAGCTTACAGCGATCCATTTCGCAAGTCCGCCTTATACAAGCGAGAGAGCCGAGCAAAAGGTGAAAAGGCTGCTTGAAGCCGTGTCAAAATACAGCGGAAGAATAAATATGATTACCGTACCGTTTGCAAGGATACAGGAGGAAATACTGGAAAAATGCCCGGAGGAGCTTTTCACAATAATTATGAGGCGCTTTATGATGATTATTTCTCAAAGAATAGCGCAGGACAACAATTGTGAGGCGCTTATAACGGGAGAGAGCCTCGGTCAGGTCGCAAGCCAGACAATAGGCGCGATAGCCTGCACAGACGAAGCTTGTACAATGCCGGTTTTCCGCCCGTTGATAGGAATGGATAAGGAAGAGATAATAACTGTTTCAAGAAGAATAGACACGTTCGATATATCGATCGAGCCGTATGAGGACTGCTGCACGGTGTTTACGCCGAAGCATCCGAGAACACGCCCGATTTTAAAGTTTGTTAAAGCAGCGCAGAATGAGCTTGACTGCGACTCCCTTGTGGAGCAGGCGCTTAAAAATATAAAAACAACAAAAATAGGCTTCGATTTATGCGAGGAGAGTTGAATATGAATATAGAAATTTATTCAATGAAAAATGCAAAGAGCAACAAGAGCTTCCAACAGAAGCTGCCGCAGCTTATGGCGCAGCTAAACAGGAAAAATATGTATGTTCTTTACACAACCGAGATCGACAACGACCCCGAAAGCCTTATAAAGGCAATATCATCGAGCAAAAAGTCAGAGGAAAAGGTTGATACCGTCATTGTGCTCAACGCCTATGACTCTAAAAAAAGCGGCTCAGTTCACAATGTTCTGTGTCAGCTTTCGGGCGCTGCGTTTACGCCGGCAAAAAAGCTGCTTTCAGAGCTTGACGGAAATACGGCTCAAAATTATGCAGGGATCATAAGCGAGCTTGCTGTAAGCGGAGAGGATCACGCAAATGCTTTTTCTCTTGGAGATATGGGCAAGGGCTGTGAGGCGTTCTGCTTTTTCTGTCAGGGGATAAGAATAATAGCCCTTCCGGATTCAGCCGCGTCGGGAACAGACGAGCAGACAATGATAAAGGAAGCGATAGAAAACGCCGCGCTAAGGGCTCCTCTGCCTGATTCCGCGGTTGCTCAGTCCGGATTAAGCTATCAAATAGAGGATATAAGCGGAAAGAAAAAATCCGGCAAGAAAAGAGGATTTATAAAAAGCGTAATACCTATGAAGGGCGACCGTCCGGCGGAGGTTATACGCAAGCTTATTTTAATTGCCGCAAGCCTTACCTTTATCGTTACGGCCGGCTTTCTGATAAATTCTCTTGTTATTCAGCCCCTGCTTGAAGACAATATGATGAACGATTTAAAGGATATTGTTTCAACAAATGTTTCCTCGCGTGTTACTGTAGCCGAGGCGAACAGCAAGAGTAATGACAAAAACAAAAGTAAAAAGAAAGCCACACAGAGCCACGACTGGGACGAGCTTCAGGGAATAAATAAAGAGGCTGTAGCGTGGGTGCAGATACCAGGCACCACGTTCCTGAATTATCCTGTAATGTATCACAAGGGTGATGATATAGATAATCAATATTATCTTTACAGGGACATTTATCAAAATTATTCCGGCTATGGCAGCGTGTTTATCGACTGGCGCAGCACCGGCGGTGTAAATGCGAAAAATATTATTCTTCACGGACACCACATGAGGGACGGAAGAATGTTTCAAAATCTTATGGGCTACGGCACGTTTACAGGGGATCTTTATTTTTACAGCGAGCACCCGATAATATATTTTGATACGCCGGCAGGCGACAGCGACTGGAAGATAATTTCCGTTTACAAGACCAACACGCTTGATGAGCACGGCGATTACTTTGACTATCTTACAGGTGAGTTCAGCAGTGACGCAGAGTTTATGAACTATGTTTATCTCATTCGTGAGCGCTCGCTGATAGATTGCCCGGTTGACGTAAACGAGGACGACCAGCTTCTTTCTCTGTCAACCTGTTCATATGAATACAACGAGTTCAGAACGGTTGTTGTTGCAAGAAAATGCCGCCCCGGTGAGAGCAGTAAGGTCGATGTTAAAAAAGCGACTATAAACAGCGATGCGCTCTGGCCTGATGTGTATTACGGCGGAGGCGCAAAGCCAAAGGTCACAAGCTTTTCAAAGGCGTATAAGGCGGGCGAGATCGATTGGTATGACGGAAAAGGAAACCTTAAGGGCAAAGAACGCAACTTTACCCTGCACGACGCCGCAGATGCAGCCATGGCTGCCGACGATGATGATGGCAGCTCATCGGTAAGCGAGACAAAAATAAAGGAAAAGGGCATAAGCTTCAATATGAATAAAATGACCCTTGACAACGGCGCGAGCAGCAGGCTTACGGTACTTTGGAATCCTGACAATGTTGCCGATAAGACGATTACATGGCGCACCTCAAACGTAAACGTTGCGGACATCGACGCCGACGGCGTGGTTTATGCTATGGGGCCCGGCACCGCGACAATCACGGCGGAAAGCAAGTACGGCTATACCGCGACGTGCGAGGTTAAGATAAATCAGCCGGTCGCTACGCTCTATCTTGATTATACAAGCTATAATTTTTATCAGGGAACCACAATACAGCTTACGGCTTGGGTAACGCCGTCAAACGCAACCAATCCGACCCTTAAGTGGTCAAGCGATAATCCCGCTATAGCTACTGTTGATAAAAAAGGACTTGTTAAAGGAATTGCGCCGGGGCAGACCGTTATAAGAGTAAGGACGAGCAACGGCATAGAAATGACCTGCGACGTCAATGTTATGCCGGTCGCGCAGAATGTAGGCTGATGGTGAGCGTATGGAATGTGATTTGATATTTTATTCGTCCCGTAAAACCGGCTACTGTGAATCGGCGCTTGTAGCGGCGCTCGGCAGCGAATACAAATTGACTCGTGTGCTTTCGGCGTTTGACCCCGAGATGCTCGGCGACAAGGTGAACGAGAGCCTTTCTGAATGTAATTTGATTTTTATAATAGGCGGAATAAGCCGCGACGATAGCTTTTCCACTCCGGATGTGCTGTCAAAGGCGTTTTCAAAAAACGACCCTCTGCCCGAAAGCAAGAAGCTTGAGCTTGACGGCGCGGCGGCAGGCTATAGGCTTAGCTGTCTTGACCAAAGGATAGTGCTTTTGCCGGACGACCCCGAACAGATAACAAGGCTTGTTCCGGCGGCGTTAAAGTAAAACTTCAGAATAAAAAAAGAAAGGGCGTCCCCGATATGGGGACGCTCTGTTTGTCAACAAACCTATTTTTTATTTTAAAACCGCTTTACGGGCATAAAAGTTTAATTAAGCAAATTTTCCTGTGCGAGGGTGATGAGGTGCAGGAGAAGCGAAGCTTCTCCTGCGAAAAAATAAATCTTATGCAGCAGTCCCGCTGCGCAGCAGCGCCGACTGCGGTTCAAGGACGGCACAGTAAAAAACATTTTTTGACGAGGTTATCGCCTACCGCAGGCAGACTATGACCGCAGCTTTACCGACTTGCGCCGGCAAAGCTGCTACTTTAAAATTAGGTTTTAAACGGGGAGCGTAAGCATCCCCGTAGCCCCCACCTGTTCGCTCAAAAAATTATTTTATTTTAAAACTGCTTTACGGGCATAAAAGCTTTATTAAGCAAATTCCCTTGTGCGAGAATGATGAGGTGCAGGAGAAGCGAAGCTTCTCCTGCGAAAAAAGAAATCTTATGCAGCAGTCCCGCTGCGGTTCAAGGACGGCATAGTAAAAAACATTTTTTAAAAATACAGATGCGTCCCAGATACGGGGACGCATCAAGCCGTTTTATGATAAAAATAATCAAAATAATTAAAGCTCGCGGTAATTGCCGAGGAAGGAAAATTCCGGCAGCTCCTCCGACAAAGCGCACATAAGATTCATAACATGTTCGTTTTGCACGTTGCCTGTGAAATCGAGATAAAACAGGTATTCAAAGCTTTTGTCCGGCAGAGGCCGTGACTCTATCTTTGTAAGGTTAAGACCGTGGCTGCTGAAACGGCACAATACATTGTAAAGCGAGCCCTCAGTGTGTGGAAGGCAGAAGCAAAGGCTGATTTTGTCCGCGTCTTCGGGAATAAAGAGCTTTTTTGAAATGACAACAAACCTTGTGCTGTTGTTTCTGCTGTTTTGAATATCACGGTTTAATATCTTAAGACCGTATTCCTTTGCCGCCTGTTCGCTGCAAATAGCGGCGCAGTTCAAACGCTTTTCATCTGCGACCATTTTTGCGGCAAGAGCCGTGTTGGAACACGGAACAGCCTTTAAATTGTTTTTTGCGATATAAAAGGAGCACTGCGCCAGTCCCTGAGGATGCGACCAAACCTGCTCAATGTCCGACAGCTCGCTTTGTTTAAGAGAGCATAAGCAGTGGGATATAGGCAAATCAAGCGCGCCTGCTATGTAAAAACGATATTTTAATATCAAATCGTAAACGTCGCTTACAGAGCCTGCGGAGGAATTTTCAACCGGAAGTATGCCGAAGTCAGCTTCTTCATTGTCAACCGCCTTAAAAACGTCCTCCCAGCCGGGATAAAAAACAGGCTCTGAGTCGGGAAACAGCTTTTTCGCCGCTTCGTGCGAGTTTGCTCCCTTTATTCCCTGACAAGCGGTTCTGACTCCTGTGCCGATACAGCCCCTTTCGCTTGTTTCAAGCAGCCGGCGCATTTCCTTGCCGCTGCCGACTATATCGTGCTGCAATGCTCTTGAAAGCTCCATTATGCTTGAAAACAGAAGCCTTGAGGCATAGCCGTATTCTCCGCCGCTGCGCTCTACCTTATCAAGTATCTCGCTTTCGCGCTGCATATTGAAAACGGGTATATTGTTTTTAAGCTTATATTCACCGACGAGCCTTGCGCAGTCCATTCTTTCGATAAACAAACGTATAAGCTCGCTGTCGATTTTGTCTATATCGCGTCTTATTTTTTCAAGCTCCATATTTTCACCTCATTATAGGTTTATAAGCGCAAGGGCAAGCGCTGATTCTATAACGACAGACGCTCTCGAAGCTATGCAGGGGTCGTGTCTGCCGATTATTTCAATAGTTGCGTTTTCACCCGACTGTAAATCAACGGTGCTTTGCGGTTGAGAGATAGAGGGGGTGGGCTTTATCGCGGCGCGGAATATTATAGGCATACCCGTAGTTATGCCGCCGAGTATTCCGCCGTTGTTGTTTGTGGTGGTGATGACCCTGCCGTTTTCGTATTTAAACGGGTCGTTGCTCTTGCTTCCTCTCATTTTTGTCATATCAAAGCCTGCGCCAAATTCAATTCCCTTTACTGCCGGAACGCCAAACATTACAGAAGAAATAACATTTTCTGCGCCGAAAAACATCGGGTCGCCAAGCCCCGGCTTTACCCCGACCGCACAGCATTCTATAATTCCGCCTACGCTGTCGCCTGAAAGCCGTGCGTTTTCTATTACAGAGCGCATTTTATCCTCTTTGTCCGTATCTATAAGAGGGAAGCTTTTTTCATTCAGCCGGTTTATAAGGTCATGCCCGATTTCCACAGGCTCAAACGGCTCGTCGTAAATATCCGCAATCGAATAAATATGCGAGGCGATTTCAATTCCGTTTTGCTTGAGAGCCTGACGGCATATTGAGCCGGCAAATACAATTGGGGCGGTCAGTCTTCCCGAAAAGTGGCCGCCGCCTCTTATATCGCTGAATCCGTTGTATCTTACATATCCCGTGTAATCCGCATGACCGGGGCGGGGCTTTGTAAGAAGATTTCCGTAATCGCCGGAGCGCTTGTTGGTGTTTTCGATAACACAGCATATCGGGGCTCCCGTTGTTGTCCCGTTTAAAACGCCGGAGATAATATTTGGAATATCGGCTTCCTTCCTTTGAGTTGCAGCCTTATCCCTGCCGGGGGCTCGTCTGCCCATATTTAGCATAAGCTCGTCCATATCAAGCTTAAGTCCTGCCGGCGCTCCGTCAAGAACAACTCCGATTGCCGAGCCGTGACTTTCTCCGAATACCGATATTTTTACTTTATTTCCCCATGCTGACGACATTTGCCTTGCCTCCCAGTCTGTTGTAATCCTCAAAAAATGACGGATAGCTTTTATTAATGCTCGAAGCGTCCGTAACGGTTACCTTGCCTGAGGCTCTTTCCGCCGCAATGGACATCGACATAACTATTCTGTGGTCGTTGCAGCCCTCGACGGTTCCGCCGCTTATGCCGTCACGTCCGTGTATTATCAGCCCGTCGGGTGTTTCGGTTACATCCGCGCCAAGCCTGTTAAGGGCGCTGCTTATTGATGCGAGGCGGTCGCTTTCCTTTATTCTAAGCCTTTCGGCATTGGTTATCCTTGTGACGCCGTTCGCAAACGCCGCCGTAACAGCGAGTATAGGCACAAGATCGGGTATCTGGCGGGCGTCGATTTCAATTCCCTCAAGTCTGTTCGGAGATATCGTGACGCTGCCGCCGCTTATTTTAACGTCTGCTCCGAAGCGCTTTAATATTTCTGCAATTTCCCTGTCGCCCTGCTTTGAAGCTATATTTAATCCGTTTACGGTTATTTCTCCGTTGATAGCGCCCGAACACATAAAAAATGCCGCCTGCGACCAATCGCCGTCGGTTGTGTAATCGTAAGGCGAATATCTCTGACTGCCCTTTACATGCCAGCCGTAGTCGGTTTTCTCAACGAAAACCCCAAATTTGGACATTGTGTGTATTGTCATATCGACATAGCCTATGCTCTCAATAGGCGACGTTAGTATAATATCGCTGTCGCCCTCAAGCATTGGCAGTGCGAAAAGCAGTCCCGTGATAAACTGCGAGCTTATATTTCCCGGAATTTTAAATTCGCCGCTTTTAAGCTGACCGCTTACGCTAAGCGGCAAAACTCCTTCGGTTTTGCAATCGACCCCGGCAGGCGGGAGAATGTCGGAGAAAATTCCTATGGGACGGCTGTTAAGACTGCCGTGTCCTACAAATTCCGCTTCAACTGCACCGGCTGCGGCGATTGGAACAAAAAATCTGAGAGTGCTGCCGCTTTCGCCGCAGTCAAGCAGCGCGGTTTTGTTTTTGAATATATTTGAAGAGTCAACTGTCAGCGTATCGCCGTTTATAGCGGTTTTCGCGCCGAGAGCCTCAATGCAGCCGATCGTTGCCCTTATGTCGTTTGAAAGTGCAACAGGCGAAATTTTGCACTTGCCCATTGAAAGGGCAGCGCATATTATCGCACGGTGTACGTCGCTTTTTGACGGCGGAACGGTGACTTCTCCGCCAAGGATTGACGGAGTGATTTCAACCACGCTCAAATTATCTCCCCCTTGCTGCAAAAGTCGTAAAGCTCTGATTTTTTGAGCCTTTTTGTAAAGCTGTCGCCTATTTTGTTTAAAAGGACAATGTTTATGCTGTCGCCGCTCGCCTTTTTATCGCCGAGTGCGCCGTCAGTTATAAGCTTTAACGGGGTCTTGTCGCAGGTTGGAAGAGAATATTTTTTAAGCACGTCGGCAATTCGTTTTGCACAGCCCTTTTCCGTTATTCCGGCGTTCTGTGCGGCGGAGGTCATCATAACCATTCCTATACCGACCGCCTGACCGTGTGTTATTCCCGTATAGCCATACGCCTTTTCTATTGAATGGCCGAGCGTGTGACCGAAATTTAAAAGCATTCGCTCGCCTGATTCGTGCTCGTCGCGTTCAACAACGTCTTTCTTTATTGATACGCATTCAAGTATTATCTCGTCGATAATATCCGCCGCGTTTTCTTTTTCAAGACGTTCAAATAATGAAGCGCTCTTTATGCAGCCGTACTTTATTACCTCTGCCATACCGTCCGAGAAAAACTCCGGGGTGAGCGTTTTAAGTGTATTCGGGTCTATCAGCACGGCGGAGGGCTGCCAGAACGCTCCGACAAGATTTTTGCCCTGCTTTATATCTACTCCTGTTTTTGCTCCCACCGATGAATCGACCTGCGCCAGCAGTGAGGTAGGAATTTGTATGAAATCTATTCCTCTTTGATATGTAGCCGCGGCAAAGCCTGCCATATCGCCGGTTACTCCGCCGCCGAGGGCTACTATTATGTCCTTGCGTGAAAAGCCGTTTTCAGCAAGTGAATCATACATTTTGGCAATGCTTGAAAGCTGCTTTGATGCTTCTCCGGCAGGGAAGACGTGCGAGCAGACGGCAAAGCCGGCGCTTTCAAGCGATGAAGCGACCGTGCCGCCGTAGATAGGATATACGTTTGAGTCTGAGATTATCATTGCCTTATTTCCCCGCGCGACGGCTTTTATAAGCTCGCCGCAGCTTGATAATATCCCACGCTCGATTAGTATATCATAGCTTCTGTTTGATTTTACCGATAGCTTTTTCATTCGTCAAGTTGCTCCTTAATTTTGCGGCTTTTTGCAAGTGTATTTATAAGCGCCTCTGTGTTTTCCTCGTATATTTCATTTTTGATAAGCTCAAGATTATTGATAAGCGTATCTATTTCGGCAACAAGCGGTTTCTTGTTTTCTATGAACAGCTCGCTCCAAAGCTCCGCGTTGATTTTGGCAACGCGTGACACGTCGCGGTAGCTTCCTGCCGAAAAGCCCTTGTGATTGGGACACTGCGGACTGAGAACATATGCGCAGGCGAGAACGTGGGGAAGCTGAGAGGTATAGGCTATCATTCTGTCGTGCTCCTCCGGCGTTGTCAGCCGCACGCCGCCAAAGCCTATATCAACGGCAAGCCGGCACAAAAGCTTTACGCTTGAATACGGCGCGCTGCCCGGAACGACTATAAAGCTTGCGCCGGAGAATAAATCGGGATCAGCCGATGAAAAGCCGTTTGTTTCCTTGCCTGCCATGGGGTGAGAGCCGATAAATATAAAGCCGTTTTCGCCTGCGATTTTTTCAAGCTCACTGCAAACTGCGCTTTTAATTCCGCTTGTGTCCGTAACTATTGCGCCCTTTTTAATCTTTTCTCTGTTGCGGTTAATGAAATTTACCGCAAGAGCAGGGTAAAGGCCAAGTATTATTATGTCTGCCTGCGATAGGCTGTCCTCACTCCCTATTTCGTCAATTGCACCCATTTCAAGGGCTTTTTCAAGGGTCGATGAGGTTCTGTTGATGCCTATTACATAATGCTTTGTGTATTTTTTTATTGCCATTGCCATAGAACCGCCGATGATACCCAAACCAACGATTGCGATTTTCATTGCTTCAAGACTTCCTTTGTTTCATTTGTTTTAAATCAGTTATTTGTAAGATAGCTTTTAAGGCCGTTAACCCTTTTCGCCACGCGGTCGAACTGCTCGGGGGTAAGCGACTGCGCGCCGTCGCACAATGCGCACTTTGGATTGTTATGCACCTCTATTATAAGTCCGTCCGCTCCTGCCGCGACCGCCGCCATAGACATCGACTCGACAAGCCAGCTCTTTCCCGTTGCGTGGCTTGGGTCTACTATTACCGGCAGGTGAGAAAGACTTTTAAGAATAGGCACAGCCGACAGGTCAAGAGTATTTCTTGTGTAGGTTTCATATGTTCTTATTCCTCTTTCACACAGTATTACCTTGTCGTTGCCCTCCGCCATAATATATTCGGCGCTCATGAGCAGCTCCTCAATAGTGCTTGCAAGACCTCTTTTTAAGAGTATCGGCTTGTTTGTTTTTCCGAGCTCCTTTAAAAGCTCAAAATTCTGCATATTTCTTGCGCCGACCTGAATTATATCAACATTTTCAAACATATCAATATGAGATGTCCTCATAATCTCAGTGACAATAGGCAGACCCGTTTCTCTTCTTGCCTGCTTTAAAAGGTCAAGCCCCTCTGCCTTTAGCCCCTGAAAGGCATAAGGCGAGGTTCTCGGCTTAAAGGCTCCGCCTCTTAAAATATGTGCGCCTGATTCTTTAACCGAACGGGCTATTTCACATACCTGAGAGCTGCTTTCGACAGAACACGGGCCGGCCATTAGAACAAGGCTGCCGTCGCCGATTTTTGTGCCGTTAGACAGCTCTATGACTGTGTCCTCCGGGTGAAATTTTCTGTTTGCCTTTTTATACGGCTCTTGAACACGTCTTACGTCTTCGACTATATCCTGTGCGCTGATGTAGTCAATATCTATTGCCGTTGTGTCGCCGATAAGACCGAGCACGGTCGAATGAACGCCCTCCCATGTATTGACCTTTACACCGTAATTGTTTGTTAAGTTTTCCTTAAAGGAAATAAGCTGTTCCTTGCTGCATTCCGGCTTTAAAACGATAATCATAATAAAAATCCTTTCTTGATGTAAATTATTTCATAAAATAAAAAACGGAGCCTCAGCCCCGTTAAAGTACGCCTTAAAAAGCGGCAGACATCATACAAAGGATGACTTACAGGGCAGGGGAAAGCGTTTCGGTCAGGATATAACCGAAATAATAAAAGCCTGTAAATCGTGTGTTGTATGTGTTGCTCATAATTTTACTCCGTTTACAAATTAAGCTAATAAGATAATAATACTAACCGTCGGATTTGTCAAGCTTTTACAAACGAAGGTGAGTATTATTAAGTATTAAATAAGACTCAAAGCTTAAGCCTTGCTTTTGTTCCTTTGACCGGCGCGCTTTGGCAATTTGAGAATTTCTATTATCTTTTCTGCCGTTGCCGCGGGCCCGTTCCCGGGACGGATTACATATCGCGCGGCTGCATTGTAATAGGGCAGTCTTTTATTATAAAGCTCTGCCATAGCCTTATCGCGGTCGGGTCGTTGAAGCAGAGGGCGCTTTGTGTCGTTTCGCAGTCTGAATTTAATATCCTCCAGCGGAACGGACAAAAATATTATTCTCGTTTTTTCTTCAAGCGCTCTTATGTTTCGCTCATACGTCATAGCTCCGCCGCCGGAGCTTATAACGCAGTTCTTTTTGTTTGAAAGCTCAACGCAGGCCCTGTGTTCAAGCTCTCTGAAATATTCCTCGCCGTGCTTTTCAAATATTTCTTTTACGGAGCAGCCCTCTTTTTTTTCAATGTAGCTGTCCATATCTATAAATTCAAGCTCGGTTCTTTTTGAAATTATTTTGCCTACTGTAGTTTTTCCGCAGCCCATAAAGCCGCATAAAACTATTGGAGAGGTATCGCTCACAAATATCACGCCTTAAAAAATTTTTTTCAGCTCTTCTGCGCTGGCAGAGCAGATTTTTTCAATGTCGCTCTTGTTAAAGCTGGTTCCGTTCCATATCTCGTGCGATACTGCCGCCTGCCAAACAAGCATTGCCATTCCGCCCACGGCGTTTGCTCCGTTTGCCTTTGCCTTTTTTACAAGCGCAGTCTCAAGCGGATTGTATATTGCGTCGAACACATTGGAGCATCTGTTTATCACGTCGTCGTCAATGGGGCAGCTGTCGCTGTTTGGATACATTCCGACCGGAGTAGCGTTTATAAGCAGATCTATCGTGCTCTTTTCAAAGTGGTCAAGACGGCTAATCTTGCAGGTGTCAACGCTCACGCCGTGAACCTTCAGCTTAAGCTCTGCGGCAAGAGCGGCAACGTCGTGCAAATCGCTTTCTCTTACGGCAATCGTAATTGCGCAGCCGGCAATTGCAGCCTCAAACGCCATAACTCTTGCAACGCCGCCGGTTCCTAATATTACAACGCTGCGCTCAAGAGGAATATCGTATGTATCAAGAGCCTTTAAAAAGCCGTTTGGGTCTGTAGTATAGCCCTTTGACAAGCCGTCGATATTGCTTACCGTATTTACGCTTCCGTAAATCTCGGCTTTTTTGTCAAGTGAGTCAAGCAGAGGGATAATTGTCTGCTTATGGGGGATTGTAATGTTGTAGCCGTTTAGCGAGCGGAGCTTTTCACGGTATTTTATTGTGAGCTCCTCCGGGGTAATATCAAAAACCGAATACTCCGCGTCAATACCCTCAAGCTCAAATAGCTTTTTGTGTATAAACGGCGACATAGTATGTCCTATCGGGTGGCCGATTACTGCATATTGTTTTTTGTCCATTATTAATACCTGCTTTCATAATAAGTTGAGAATGTAATTTTTAATAAGGATACGAAATAAAAAGAAAAAATTTTATAAAATCCATAAAAATTACAAAATTGTAATTGACAAAGACAATAATTGCTAATAATATGTGTTTGTAACATATAGGCGCTGCAGTTAAATGCAGGCAGTTGTCTTTGTTTCTGACTACCATTTTATCACATTGTTATGTAGTTTGTCCACAATTCAAAGACAATGCACAAAATTAAATTTTACGGAGGTTACAAAGTTATGGTACTGGAGAAAGTAAAAGCTATCCTTGCTGAGCAATTTGATGTTGAGGAGGATACAATAACGGCTGAAACTACTATTCAAGACGATCTTGGCGCGGATTCACTCGATGTTGTAGACCTTTTGATGTCTATTGAGGATGAGTTTGAGGTTGAGGTTCCCGATGATGAAATCGAGAATATCAAGACCGTTGGCAACCTTGTTGAATTTATTGAGAAAAATTCCTGATTTAAATTTAACGAAAATCCTAAGAGACCGGACGGTCTCTTATTTTTTTGTTGCCTTTTTTGTTGTCTTTTTCCAAGGTTAATAGTATAATGGATATAGGTTTATACTCAAGGCGAAAATTTGGACAAGCTGTTTTATTCACAAAACGCTTCGTCTATGCTCAAGCATAATTAAAAAGCAAAGGATTGTGAATTTATGCGAATTAAAAAAAGAAGTATATTTGTGTTTTTATGCGCCGCTGCCGTTATGTTCTCTTTGTGCGCGTCCGTGTCTGCCGCAGAAAGGCAGAACGTACATATTAAGACGCCCGGCATAACGGTTGAAATTCCCGGCGACGCTGTGTTTACCGTTACCGAAGGGGAAACGGGAGAGCTTTTGAACGCCGCCGACGAAAAGGCGACTTATAAAATAACGCTCAGCGCCGAAAAGTCGGGAGATATTTTCTCATACAAGCAGCTTGGCAAGGATGAGATTGAAAAGGAAGAAGATGCGGTTAAAAACGAAATGAACGCGGACAAGGTGACCGCATATGAGACCAATCAGGCGATATTCTTTGACTGCATAAACAATACCGACAAATACCTTGTTTCCTCCACCGTAGTAAACGGTTATAAATATCAGCTTAAGCTTTCGGTAGATAAAAGAGCTCTTACAATTTCCGATCACGGTATTTTCAATACGGCGGCAAGGAGCATTGTTTTTGACAAGGTGGAAAACGAGCCGGTCGAGGTGAATATGCTCGGAAACTTCGGCACTGTTATATGTATAGCTATAGTAATTCTTGTGGCCGCGCTCATAATAGCGCTGATAGTGCGGAATATAAAGTCCAAGGGAAAGTCCGGCAAAAGGAGTTTGCCCGACGGCGCCGCAACTGCGCAGGCAAAGCCGAAGGCGAAAATGAACCGTCCGGATGTCACCGTTATAAAGCATGACGATTTTGACGGACAGCCTGAGCCTGATTACGAGGGCGACAAACCGATAGATGTTATAAAGCCCGTAAAAATTGAAAAGGCAAGCGTGCAAAAAAGCAAAAAGAGAGATGTAAAGGCTGACGACGCAGCCGAGAGCTTTTATGAGGAAATTGAAAGCGACGGGCTGTTTGATGAGAACGCCGATGAGGAGATACCGACTCAGGTGCAGCTTGATTACATAGGAAACGTACCGGGTGACGAGGAATTTAAAAATACGCCGGTTCGTATGCGTGTAGACATAATAAAGCCGGTTGACGAAAACGGCGGAAACGCCGACCAATCCGATTTGCTTGAGCTTTCAAGAAATAACAACGAGGATTACGACGAGGCATATACAGACGATATTCCGTCAGACGACGGCGCATTCGATAAAGTAAAGGGAATGTTCGGAAAACAGAGGAGAGAGCAAAAGAGCGAAGCGGCTGACGGCGGCGATTTTGAAAAGACGGAACCCAAGCGCAGAGAGCGTGCGGAGCGCACGCCCGAGGAGAGAGAAAGGGCGGAGCAGCGCAGACGCCGCAGAGAAGAGATGCGCGCTGAGCGCAGGGGCTCTTCAGCCGACAGCGAATTTGTAAAAAGCTTTGACAACGACAGCTACTGGGACAAATACAGATAAAGGGGTATTTATGGATATAATCATAAAGAACGTAAGAATAATCGACCCTGCAAACGATATAGACAAAATAGGGGAGCTGTATGTTAAAGACGGCAAAATATCTAAAACCGCGTCAGACGGAGCGATGATAATCGACGGCAGTGGCCTTGCGGCGGCTCCCGGTCTTGTGGATATGCACGTTCATCTGCGTGACCCAGGCTTTACGCAAAAGGAGGATATTATTACCGGCTGCCGTGCCGCGGCGGCAGGAGGGGTGACCTCTTTGCTTGCAATGCCAAACACGTCCCCGACTGTCGACTCCCCGGAAATTGTAAAATATATTCAGGAAAAGGCAAAAAACGCCGACGCGAGAGTGTATATCGCGGCAAGCATAACAAAAGCGCTTAAGGGCGTTGAAATGTGCGACCTGCACAGCCTTTGCAAATCAGGCGCAATAGCAGTTACCGACGACGGCAGACCCGTTGAAAACACAAGCTTTATGGCGAAGGCCATGCTTGACGCGGCAAAGGAAGGTATGGCGGTCGTTTCACACTGTGAGGATCTGTATCTTGCAGCCGGCGGAAAAATAAACGAGGGCAGAGTTTCGCAGACGCTTGGCGTAAAAGGGATACCTGCGGCTACCGAGGATTGCGCGACGGCAAGGGAGATTGCTCTTGCGGCTGCATATGACGTGCCTGTTCATATTTGCCATGTCAGCACAAAAACCTCTGCGGCTCTGATAAGGGACGCTAAAGCGAGGGGCGTCAGGGTGACTGCCGAAACCGCGCCGCACTACTTTTCAATGGATGAAACAGAGCTTTTAAGCCGTGACGCGGATTACAGAATGAATCCTCCGCTGAGAACTTGGGAGGATGTTGAAGAAATAAGGCGTGCGCTTAAGGACGGGACGATAGACGCGATAGCGACCGACCATGCGCCTCATACGCCGGAGGAAAAGGCGGATTTTGAAAAAGCGCCCAACGGCTCTATAGGAATGGAAACCTCTCTTGCCGCAGCGCTTACCGTGCTTTATCACGGCGGTATGCTCTCCCTTAGCGACATAATAAGGCTTATGAGCGTTAATCCGTCAAAAATTCTTGGAATACCTGCCGGAGTGCTGTCGCCGGGGGCTGATGCGGACATAGTTGTATTTGACCCGAACGAGGAATGGACGGTTGATATAAACCGCTTGCACGGCAAATCAAAAAATTGTCCGTTTAAAGGCAAAAAGCTCAAGGGCAAGGTGAAATACACCGTTTTGAACGGACGAATTGTTTACAGCGATAAGGAGAATTGATATGGCATTTGACAGACTTATAGAAAAAATAGCGGAAATGCAAAACCCGACTGTAGCCGGGCTTGACCCGAAGCTTGCGTATATTCCGGAATATATAAAGACCGAGGCGTTTGAAAAATACGGTAAAACCCTTGAAGGTGCGGCGGAGGCTCTTTGGCTGTATAATAAGGGACTTATAGACGCACTGTGCGACGTTGTGCCGGCAGTAAAGCCGCAGGCGGCTTATTACGAGATGTACGGCTGGCAGGGAGTAAGAACGCTTGAAAAAACAATAAAATACGCGCAGGAGAAGGGATTGTTCGTTATAACAGACGCAAAGCGCAACGACATAGGCGCTACTATGGAGGCTTATGCGGCGGCGCATCTGGGAGTAACCGATATAGACGGAGAAAAGGCGGAGGCGTTCGGCGCAGACGCTTTGACCGTGAACGGCTATTTGGGAACAGACGGCATTAAGCCCGTTATAAATACTGCTGTGAACGGGGATAAGGGTATGTTCGTGCTTGTGAAAACATCGAACCCAAGCTCCGGCGAGCTGCAAAATCTTGAGCTTGCCGGCGAAGAAACAATATATCTGCATATGGGAAAGCTTTGCGAGCAGTGGGGCGAGGAAATTATGGGCAAATACGGATATTCCGGGGTCGGAGCGGTAGTAGGCGCTACTTACCCGGAGCAGCTTAAAGAGCTCAGAACCGAGCTTCCGCACACGTTTTTTCTTGTTCCCGGCTATGGCGCTCAGGGCGGCACCGCAGACGATATTGCAGGCGCGTTTGACAAAAACGGCCTCGGCGCCGTTGTGAATTCGTCAAGGGGCATTATGTGCGCATGGCAAAAAGAGGGCTGCGACGGCAGCGCTTATGCCGAGGCGGCAAAAAACGAGGCGCTGAAAATGAAGAAGCTTTTGCTGGATGTTGCCGGTGAGATAAGGCTTCCGTAATGCAAATATTACTTGATATTAGAATTAATTTATCACAAAAATAAAAGCTGAATAAAAAAACAGCGTATCCCAAAATGAAATGCACCGTTCGGGATACGCTGTTTTATTATTTGTTAATTATTATTTATTTGTTGTTTACAATGTCGGAAACGACTTTTGCTATATTTTCTTTTGAAAGACCGAAAAGCTTTAATAGCTCCTTAGCCGGGCCGGAATAGCCGAATCTGTCTTGAATGCCGATTTTTGTAACCGGCACAGGGCAATTCCTTGCCGTAACGTCGCAAACGCTGTCGCCAAGTCCGCCGATAACGCTGTGCTCCTCCACCGTTACTATCCTTCCCGTTTCCTTTGCTGCCTTTATTATAATTTCCTCATCTATAGGCTTTATGGTGTGGATATTTATAAGTCTTGCGCTTATTCCCTGAGATTCAAGCTCCCTTACGGCGTCAAGAGCGTCCTTGACTATTATGCCGGAGGCGATAACGGTTATGTCGCTGCCCTCGTGAAGCGTGATTCCTTTTCCGAATTCAAAGCTGTAATTATCGGGGTCGTTAAAGCTGTCAACGGCAAGACGGCCAAGACGAAGGTAAACAGGGCCCTTATATTCAACAGCCGCTTTAACGGCGGCGGTCATTTCCCAGTGGTCGGCAGGATTTATTATCGCCATACCGGGAAGAGTTTTCATAAGAGCAATATCCTCGCAGCATTGGTGAGTTGCTCCGTCCTCGCCGACTGAAATACCGGCGTGAGAGCCTGCGATTTTTACGTTGAGCGCAGGATACGCTACAGAGTTTCTGATCTGCTCGTATGCTCTGCCTGTCGCAAACATTGCAAATGAGGCTGCAAACGGTATTTTGCCGCAGGCGGCAAGACCTGCCGCAACGCTTATCATATTGCCCTCTGCAATTCCGCAGTTTAAAAATCTTTCGGGAAATTCCTTAGCGAAAATTCCTGTTTTTGTAGAGCCGGAAAGGTCGGCGTCAAGAACAACAATGTCTTTGTTTGTTTTGGCAAGCTCGCAAAGAGCAAGACCAAAGCTTTCTCTTGTTGCCTTATTAATAATCTCTGCCATGGTTTACGCCTCCTCCGTTTCTTTAAGCTGCGCCTCAAGCTCGGCAATTGCTTTTGCATACTGCTCGTCATTCGGAGCAACGCCGTGCCAGCCTGCCTGATTTTCCATAAAGGAAACGCCCTTGCCCTTGACTGTGTTAGCAATTATTACAAAGGGCTTGCCCTTGCAATTGCGGGCGGCGTTAAACGCATTTTCCATATCCTCAAAGCTGTGTCCGTCGATTTCGGCGGTGCCAAAACCGAACGATTCAAATTTTTCTTTAAGCATACAAAGTCCGGCAACGTCCTCGACCTTGCCGTCAATTTGCAGCCCGTTGCTGTCTACAATGAAGCACAGGTTGTCAAGCTTATAGTGAGAGGCAAACATGGCTGCTTCCCATATCTGACCCTCTTCGCATTCTCCGTCACCCAAAACAGAATAAACCCTGTAGCTTTTTCCGTCTATTTTAGCGGCAGCCGCCATTCCGCAGGCAGCAGACGCGCCCTGACCGAGTGAACCGCTGCTCATATCAATGCCCGGAGTCCCCTTCATATCGGGATGTCCCTGAAGCATTGCTCCGACATGGCGAAGCTTTTCAAGCTCTTTCATAGGGAAATACCCCTTTAACGCGAGAACCGCATAAAGGCTTGGACAGCCATGCCCCTTTGAAAGAACAAATCTGTCCCTGTCCGGGTCGTCGGGATTTTTGCTGTCGGCATTCATCTCTTTAAAATAAAGGTAAGTGAATATATCTGCTGACGACAGCGAGCCGCCCGGATGGCCTGACTTTGCCATATAGGTGCCGGTTATTGCGCCGATCCTCGCTTTGCAGGCAAGCCCCTTGAGCTTTTGAATTTCTGCACTGTTCATTACGAAATCCTCCCTTTCGTTAAGGTATGACGCGAAATTACGGAAGCGTCGAAAAGCTGTTTAAACAGCGTAGTTCTATATTATCACATTTACAGATAATATCACATATTTCAAATTGTATTTTTCATTTAAAGCAAAATAAATACCTTTTTTGCTCGGATTATGTAAAAGAAGCGCCTTATTATTTTTCTGTCAAAAAAACCGTTGTCAGCCTGCACATAGCAATTGAATTTATAGGAAATATATAGTATAATGTGCATAATGTTACTTTTCTTGTTTACGGATGTGAATTAAAAATGAAAACTTCAGAAAAAATATTGGAATTTTTAAGGCAGGGCGGTTTTGTTTCAGGACAGGAAATATCAAATAAACTGAACATTTCGCGCAACGGCGTTAATAAACAGATAAAGGCGCTGAGAGAAAAGGGGTATGTTATAGAAAGCTATACCAACAGGGGATACAGGCTTTTAAGCGAGCCGGACAGCATAAGCGTTGATATAATAGACAAAGCGCTTACCACATTATATATAGGCAGACCGACGGTGCTTATGGAGAAGGTGGATTCCACAAACGAGGAGCTAAAGCGCAGAGCGAGGTCGGGCGCTGCTCAGGGCTTCACCTTAGTAGCCGAGGAGCAAACCTTTGGTAAGGGCAGATTTGGCAGAAGCTGGAGGTCGCCGCGCGGGGCGAGCATATATGAAAGTATCCTGCTAAGACCTGAGATTTCCGCGTCTAATATACCGTGTGTTACGCTTGCGGCAGGGCTTGCCGTCTGCAAGGCGGTAAACGGACTTTACGACTGCGGCACAAAGATAAAGTGGCCGAACGACGTTATAATAGGGAATAAAAAGATTTGCGGAATACTCACCGAGATGACGGCGGAGGACAACGCGGTTTCTTATGCCGTTGTCGGTATTGGTATCAATGTAAATAATTATGACTTTCCGCAGGAGATAGAAGAAAAGGCGACATCAATACTAATTGAAACAGGGGTTCAGCATGAGAGGAACGAATTAATAGCGGCGGTCGCGCAGGAGTTTGAAAAAATATACAATGAGTTTGTTCTGTGCGGCTTTGGCGCGTTGAAGGATGAGTATATCAAAAACTGCGCTACTATAGGCAGAGATGTCAGCGCGTATTTAAGCAGGGATATAGTTACCGGAGAGGCGGTCGACGTTGAAGCCGACGGCGGACTTATAATATTGACCGAGGACGGCGAGCGTGTGCATGTCAGCACGGGTGAGGTGACGGTTCAGGGAATATATTAAGATACTGCCGCCGAGCAGTTAGATAACACTTTTTGTTAAAATATTCGTTCATATTCGGTATATTTTATATTTTCAGGGTGTTTATTGTTTACATTTTTTATATATAAAATTTTAGGATTTTGCCAATATAAAAAGAAAAGCGGCAGTGATATAATCTAATTGAGTAAGGCGTTTACAGTCTTATTTTACGGTAAATACAACAGATATTAAACTCAGGAGGATCGAAAGTGAGAAACGGAAAATTTTTTAAAGCGTTTGTTTCATTGCTACTTTGCGTGCTGCTTGTTTCGGCGGCGCCTTCAGCGTTTGCTGTGCAGCAAGACGGCATAAGCGCGTCGGGAACGCCAGTCTATGTTGAGTATAGCAGAGAAAAGGCGGTGTGGCTTGATGGATGCCCTAAACCGGGAACAACCGAGATAGACGCAGTAAAATGGTATCTTGACGACGATGGTATATATTACTTCTTTATGCCGTCATCCGCGGACTTATCTTCGGTTGTGTTGTATCATAATTTTGGTACGCTCAGCATAAACGGAAAGACCGTAAGCAGCGGCGACAAGCTCAGCGATTTGAAAAAGAACGAGACTATGGAATTTAACGCCGATGGCAAAGCCTGCAAGGTAAAAATTATGCAGTCGTCCAAGGTCGCGTCTTTATTCCTTACAACGGAAAGCGGAAGCATGAGCAATATAAACTCAGACCCGATACACGAATATTCCGAATCCGGTCAGCTTTTGCTAATCGACAGTGACGGCAGTGTTTCATATGACGGAGAGCTTTCCTCAATAAAGGGAAGGGGCAACACAACATGGCGGAACATCGCGAAGAAGCCATATAACATAAAGCTGCCGTCAAAGGCAAGCCTGCTTGGAATGAAGGCAAGCAAAAAATGGTGTCTGCTTGCAAACGGTCAGGAGCATTCGCTTTTGCGCAACCGAGTAGTGTATGACCTTGCTGACGAGGTTGGGCTTGATTATTCGCCCGAGTCAAGATTTATGGACGTATATGCTAACGGCGAGTATCTCGGCTCATATCAAATGACTGAGAAGGTAGAGCTTGGAAAAAACAATCTTGTAAGCATAACAGATTTGCAGGGCAACACCGAGGACGCTCTGCAGGCTGCCGGTTATAACAGCGATATTGAATCATACAGGGTAAAATCCGAAGGCAATCGTTGGGGCGGACGCAGCGGTTATGAGCTGCCGCTCAATCCCGATGACATAACGGGCGGTTATTTAATAGAATATGTAGCCGGCCCCGAAGAGAACTGCCATTTTGTAACAAACAGCGGTCAGTCGGTCGACCTTAAAACGGCGGCTTCGATAGAGCAGGTTAATTATATAGCTGATTTTGTTCAGGATATGGAGGACGCTCTGTATTCGCCGACAGGATATAATTCAAAGGGCAAGCATTATTCCGAATATATAGATGTGGAATCCGCCGCCTTAATGTATCTTATAGAGGAGCTTTCGGTAAATATCGACGCCGGAATTTCAAGCTGCTTCTTCTATAAGGATTCCGATTCCAACGGCGACGGCAAGCTTCATGCCGCCCCCGTGTGGGACTATGACGTAGCCTTCGGCAACCTCAGCACCTACAAGGACGGCGTTAATATGATGGATACCGATTCCATCTTTGCAGCCGAAAGCAGACAGTACGGCAACAATCAATACACAATAATCGCCCAGTTTGCTCATCAGCCGGAGATTTTGCAGACTGCTGAAAAGCTTTGGAGCGAAAGATTTGTACCTGCCTTTAATATTCTCAACGGCAAGGCGCAGGGTACAGGCAGACTAAAAAGCTTTAGCGAATATTCATCAATTATTAACGCCAGCGCACAGATGAACTTCACAAGATGGGATATATCTGATAATCTTCTTGTTCCACAGGCAGGCACGATATTTGAAAGTCAGCGTGATTATTACCTTGACTGGATGGCAAGAAGAGAGAGCTTTATGAATATGATGTTTATGAGCGTTGACGCTGCGAAGAAGGTCGCTCTTGCCGAGCTTGAACGGTATAAAAATCTGTTTGACGAGAACGAATACGACGAAAGCGTCTGGAATAATTTTATTAAGGCATATCAAAGGGGAGTTAGCGCGGTTAATTCCGCACAAACGAGCGTTGTCGTTCAGAGCGCGCTGAGTATGGCTAAAATCGAAATGAAGAGAGTGCTCGGCGATATGTATGTGTATTTTGACAACTCAAAGACAAAATGGAGCGAGGTATATGTATACTGGTGGGGAACCAATGACGCTCCAAAGTGGTACGGATTCCTTATGGAATACTGCGGAAACGACATATGGAGATATAAAGTAAGCCCCGACGTTACCGATATTTTATTTAACGACGGAAAGCAAACGTCACAAACAGCCGACCTTATTTTCCCAGGCGAGCCGAATAAGCTGTTTGTACCGGATTTTGATAATCCGTCCTCGGATAAAAGCAAGGGCATTGTATATAAGGGTGACTGGACAAATTACAAAACGACGGGTGTAAGCTTAGGCGATGTGGACTTAAACGGCACAATAACGATTGCGGACGCGATATTACTGCAAAAGCATATTGCAGAAATAACCATACTGAGCGGCGATTCGTTTACCGCTGCCGACGTTGATAAAAACGGCGAGATAACAATTGCCGATGCAATAATTCTGCAAAAGCATATTGCATCAATCGAGCTTATTGCCTGAACGGCATAAATCAAAAGGAGCGATGTTATTTTAAATATCCGCTGCCGGTGAAAGCCGGCAGCATTTCTCTTTTTTATTTTAAATAATAAGTATGAAAAATTAATGATTTGCATCAATTGTAAAATAATGTCAAGATATATTCAGCGATTGAAGCCGTATCTTAATTTATCGGGCAAGATGTTAAAGCCAAGCCTTGATTTAATATTATATTATATGAAAAAAGCGAAAATAACGGCGGCAGGTTTGTTGAAAAAATCAGTTGAAATATTTTTGCAAAACATTGACAAAGCATTTGATGAAATGTATAATATTATTCGGTGTTTTAATGCGCTGCAATCTGTCCTGTGGAGTGGTGTATATGCTTCTTGATTTAAAGGATGCTTTCTTAAATGAGGGAGTACACCGCCTTGCGGATTATAAGCTTGATTTAAGCTCGGTTGCAGTTGACGGTGTTAACCCCATGCCCAAGCCTGTGTGGGTCAGGGCTGAGGCGGTTAATACGGCGGGTGTTGTAAGACTTATTATAAAAGCTGAATTTTTATACTCCCGACCGTGTGACCGTTGCTTTTCGCCGAGTGACAGAAATATGAGTTTGGAATTTGAGCATAATCTTGTCACATCCCTAAGCGGCGACAGCAATGACGACTATATTGAAGTGCCGGATTATTTACTGGATCTTGACGAGCTTACGACAACCGATATTTTGCTTGAGCTTCCGCTCAAGTATCTTTGCAGCGACGACTGCAAGGGACTTTGTCAAAACTGCGGCGCCAATTTAAACGATGGCGATTGCGACTGCGACAAGAAAACGGTTGATTCAAGGCTTGAGGTTCTTAAGCAATTATTAAATTAAAGAGTATTGACTCAAAATACAAATCTACTTAAGGAGGTGCTGAACAATGGCAGTACCAAAGAACAAAACGTCTAAGCAAAGAAGAAACACAAGAAGATCAAACGTATGGAAGCTCTCCGCTCCTGCGCTTGCAAAGTGCACAAACTGCGGCGAGTACAAGCTTGCTCACAGGGTTTGCCCAAGCTGCGGCTACTATAACGGCAGAGAAGTAGTTAAAAAGGACGCTTAATTCGTTTATGAAATCAAGGAGGAGAGGAAGGCAAGATCCTCTCCTCTTTTTTTGCGGGGTGAAAAATGTCTGTTCTCATAAAAAACGTTACCAAAAACGGCAGATGTGAAATTGCCGGCGTTAAGCCCGGCGAGAGGCTTGTTTCGATAAACGGCGAGGAAATAGCAGATGTTCTTGATTACCGCTTTCATCAAATGAACAGAAGCTTGTCAATCGTTATTGAGGATAAGGGCGGAAACACAAGAGAGGTCAAGATAAACAAGGGCGAATATGAGGAGCTTGGACTTGAATTTGAAACATACCTTATGGATAAGCAGCACTCGTGCAGGAATAAGTGCATTTTTTGCTTTATTGACCAGCTTCCTTCGGGAATGCGTGAAAGTCTTTATTTTAAGGATGATGATTCCCGTCTTTCGTTCCTGTTTGGAAATTACGTTACCCTTACAAATATAACGGAGCATGAGATTGACAGAATAATAAAGCTGCATATCAGTCCTATAAATATTTCGGTGCATACTACAAATCCTGAACTTAGGTGCAAAATGCTGAATAACCGCTTTGCCGGTGAGGCGTTGTCTGTTTTAAAAAGATTTTCAGACGGCGGAATTATGATAAACTGCCAAATAGTGTCCTGCCCAGGAATAAACGACGGTGAGGAGCTTGACAGAACTCTGTCCGATTTAGAAAAGCTTTTTCCTCAGATAGAGAGCATTGCGGTTGTGCCGGTGGGGCTTACAAAATACCGCGAAGGGCTGTATCCGCTTGCCTCTTACACAAAGGAGAGCGCGCTAAAGACTCTTGAACAGATAGAGAGTTGGGGAGATAAATTTGTTAAGTCCTACGGAAGAAGGATAGTTTTTGCTTCCGACGAGTTTTATTTGAAATCGTGCAGAGAGATACCAAACGCGGAATACTACGAGGGATTTCAGCAGCTTGAGGACGGCGTAGGACTTATCGCCTGCCTTAAGGATGAATTTGAATGGGCGCTTGAGCAAAGAAAGGGCTCGGACATACGGCGGAGAATGACGCTCGCCTGCGGCAAAGCGCCGGAGCGTTTTTTAACGGAGCTTATGGACTCGCTGAGGGCTAAATTTCCGAATGTCTGCGTTCAGGTTATAGGAATAGAAAACAAATTTTTCGGAAGTGAAATAGACGTTACCGGGCTTTTGACCGGCTGCGACCTTATAAATGCGCTAAAGGATATAGAGCTTGGCGACAAGCTGATAATTTCTTGCGCAATGCTAAGGCGTGAGGGAGATCTGTTTTTGGACGATGTATCTGTCGAGGATGTGGAAAGGGCGCTCGGAATAAAGCTTTGCACCGTTATGAATGACGGCGAAGCTCTGTTGAATGAAATATTAATGTAAATATAAACGCGGTTATACTGTTTGTATATTAAGTGAGAATTGCTGTTTTATTATACTGATAGTAATATTACCGCGGCGAAAAGGAATGAGAACAAAATGGCAAAGCCTGTTATAGCAATAGTCGGCAGACCGAATGTCGGAAAATCAACATTGTTTAATAAGCTGACCGGCAAGAGAATATCAATAGTAGACGACACTCCGGGTGTTACGAGAGACAGAATTTTCGGAGAGGTCGAGTGGGGCGGAAAAAAAGCAACCGTTATTGATACGGGGGGCATAGAGCCGGACTCCGGCGATGTTATACTTTCTCAAATGCGCCGGCAGGCGGAGCTTGCGATAAATTCCGCCGATGTAATAGTCTTTGTAACCGATTTAAAGTCAGGCGTAGTCGCTACGGATATGGACGTTGCGTCGATGCTGCAAAAGAGCGGCAGACCGATAATATTATGCGTTAATAAGTGCGACAAAATAGGAGAGCCTGAGCCTGAATTTTACGAATTTTATAATCTTGGGCTCGGCGACCCGATACAGGTTTCGTCACTGCACGGCCACGGCACGGGCGACCTGCTTGAGCAGGCGTTTTCTTTCCTTCAGGACTTTGAGGAGGACGAGAGCGACGGCGAAATTATAAACGTCGCCGTCATAGGAAAGCCGAATGTCGGGAAATCGTCGCTTATAAATAAGATTTCCGGCGAGGAGAGATGTATAGTCTCAAATATAGCCGGTACCACAAGGGATTCAATAGATACTCTTGTTGAAAACGAGTATGGCAGATTCAATTTTATTGATACAGCCGGACTCAGGCGAAAAAGCAAGGTCGACGATAAAATTGAACAGTACAGCGTAATAAGAGCGAGAATGGCGGTAGAGCGCTGCGACGTATGCGTTATAATGATAAACGCGGAGGACGGCTTTACCGAGCAGGACTCAAAGGTGGCCGGTCTTGCCTGCGACGCCGGAAAGGCGTGTATAATAGCCGTTAATAAATGGGACGCAGTAGAAAAAAACGACAGGACGATGAACGAGTATAAAAATAAGCTCGACTCTGATTTTTCATTTATGTCTTATGCGCCGATGATATTTATTTCGGCTAAAACAGGGCAGAGGCTTGCAAGGCTTTTTGAGCTTATAGTCCGCGTGGCAAGCTCTCACGCCATGAGAATACGCACAGGAAGACTGAACGAACTGCTGTCGCAGGCGACGCTAAGGGTACAGCCGCCGAGCGACAAGGGAAAAAGGCTTAAAATATATTATATGACGCAGGCTTCGACAAAGCCGCCGACCTTTGTATTCTTTGTCAACGACCGAGAGCTCTTCCACTTTTCATACCAGAGATACCTTGAAAACAGGATAAGAGAAACATTCGGACTTGAGGGAACGCCGGTAAGATTTGTAATAAGAGAAAGAGGAGAAAAATAATGCAGGAGTATCTCAGCTTGCTTTCAAACGGCTGGCAGCAGCTTGTTTTGACCGCCGTTATCGCATACCTTTTGGGAAGCATAAGCTTTTCGATTATTATTACAAGAATAGTAGATAATCATGCCGATATAAGAAAAATGGGCAGCGGTAACGCGGGCTTTACAAATGTTTTGCGCTCGGTTGGAAAGGGCCCCGCCGTGTTTACCATTGTTTTTGATTTTTTAAAGGGCATAATATCGGTAATAATCGGCTGGCTGCTTTTTTCAACAATAAGCACGGTTGATTCCGGCGCCGTTGTTCAAAGCGAGATAATAGCATACGGCAAATATATAGCCGGAATGTGCTGTATGCTTGGACATATTTTTCCGGTGTTTTTTGGATTCAAGGGCGGCAAGGGTGTTGTGACGGTTGCCGCAATGCTTGCGATTGCCGACTGGAGAATATTCCTGCTGACCTTGCTTACCTTCGGGATTATTTTTATTTCCACAAAAATAATATCTAAGGCTTCTGTAATATCCGCCGCGCTGCTGCCCGTATACACCTTTGCGGTTACATATTTTCTTGATTATCTGCCGAGCCAAAGCAGAGCGGACAGTCATACGGCGGCTTATGTTGCTGTTGCGACCGTCTGTATGGCGCTTGTCGGATTGACAGTTATTGTTAAGCACAAGGAAAATATAAAGAGGATATTAAACGGAACGGAAAAGAAGATAACTTCAAAAAAATGATTGACGGGCACGGTGACGAACATGGAAAAAATCGAGAGCTTTAAGATTAATCATAAGCTGCTTGACAGAGGGGTTTATGTTTCACGTCGGGATTATGATAAAAACGGCGAGGTAATGGCAACTACCTTTGATTTAAGAATGAAAAGACCGAACAGAGAGCCAGTTTTGAACCAGGCGGAGCTGCATACGATAGAGCATCTTGGAGCAAGCTTTTTGAGAAATCATAAAGAATATAAGGATGAAACGGTGTATTTCGGCCCTATGGGATGCAGAACAGGCTTTTATCTGATTTTAAAGGGCGAGTTTTCATCAAGGGAAGCCCTTCCTATAGTGACTGAGATGTTTGAGTTTATGGCGGGCTATGACGGTGAAATTCCGGGAGCGGACGCGTTTTCCTGCGGAAATTACCTTGACCAGAATTTGCCTATGGCAAGGTATGAGGCGGCACGTTATTTGAACGAGGTGCTTAAAAAAATAACTGATTATCAGCTTGAATATCCCAATGTATGATTAATATGACGGCGGAGCAAGACTGCTTTTAAAAGATTA
>CANQEU010000008.1 GCA_947595635.1 uncultured Clostridia bacterium | reverse complement strand
GACGACAACAACCTGATGACCTATAATGCAGAAAAGGGTCGTTATGAGAAGGTTTATGAGAACCTTGCACAAAATTCTATAGTAGGATACGAGTTTAAGATAACGGTAGACGGCGCATCATGGTTACCTGACGGTATGGGCAACAATCAGATGTTCTATACAGACGCTGTTACAACTGTTACCATCTGGTATGACGAGACAACAGGAATCTGGGGCGTAGACGGCGAGAACATCGAGGTTCTCCTCGGCAATCCGCCAACAGCCGCTCCGTCAGACGAGCCTACAGACGAGCCTACAGACGCTCCGACAGACGAGCCGACAGACGAGCCGACAGATACTCCGTCAGACGAGCCGACTGACGAGCCTACTGACGAGCCTACTGACGAGCCTACAGACGAGCCTACAGACGAGCCTACAGATGAGCCGACTGACGAGCCTACAGATGAGCCTACAGACGCTCCGACAGACGAGCCTACAGATGCTCCGACAGACGAGCCTACAGATGAGCCGACAGATGAGCCTACAGACGCTCCGACAGACGAGCCGAGCGATGAGCCTACAGAAGCTCCGACTCAGCCTACAACTGATGAAGCTAAGGATCAGCCGACTAACCCGACAAGCACACCGGGCGGCAACGGCGGTTCAACCTCCGGCGGAACAACCTCGGGCGGAAGCTCATCAACTACACCGGGCAAGGTTGCTACAGGCGACAGCGCAAATGTAGCAATGCTTCTCCTTATACTCGCAGCAGCAGCCGGAGTAGTAGTATTTACTCGCAAGAGAATCAAAGAGGATTAATAAGCAAATCCCTTGATTCAAATAATAAGTTTTATTTCTTAATAAATGTAAAATAGCACGCAAAATCCCTCCTCCGATTTCGGAGGAGGGTATTTTGTATCTATTAAGATTTTTTTATCGGCGCTTTATTTTGCCTTGAACATTTTGCCCAATCTCAGGCATATGGTGGTGGCTGCGGCTATTTTTACGGCGTCGCCCGGCAAAAATGGTAACACACAGCTTGACAGTGCCGAGGCAAAGTCGGTTTGAGTTAAAATAATAAACCATACGGTGCCGAATGCGTAGCATAATATAAGACCGATAAGCATTCCCGTGATGAGCGCCGCGGCTCTTTTTTTCCAAAATCTGCACAAAACGGCAACTGTCCCTGCCGCCAAAATATAGCCTATTATATATCCGCCTGTCGGGCCTGAAAGCGCCGCGAATCCGCCTTTAAATCCGGCGAATACCGGAACGCCTGCCGCGCCGAGCAGCACATACAGCACCTGACTCATTACTGCTCTTTTTATTCCGAGAAGTCCGCCTGCGGTGAAAACAGACAGAAGCCCAAGATTGATAGGAACAGGGCCTATAGGAACAGAAATTTGGGAGAATACGGCTGTCAGTGCGGCAAACAAGGCAATGAGCACCAATGAATATGTATTTCCTCCTGATTTTGAATTGAATGTTTTTTCCATAATCTCTCTCCTTTACAAGCCGCCATAAAAAGGCGGCGTTTTTAATTGTGCCTGATTAAGCGTTCTATGTCCGTAAATCGGCTTTAAAATCTTAATTAAGAAAAACCTTTTTGTTAGAATGTGGAGAGCAGTGGTCAAAACGCCGTCGCTCCAAGCCGAAACGGTTTAGTGAACTGCAAAAGAGGCTAAGCTGATTTATGAGTGTAAAAACATAAATCCTTGTGATAGCAAGTGGGGGTTTACGGGGGAGCGTCAGCTCCCCCGTTTAAAACAAAAATATAAAGTAGCAGTCCCGCTGCGCAGCAGCGCCGACTGCGGTCCAAGAACCACATATTGCAAATAAAATTTAAAACAAGCAAATCAATGCTTTATAAGCCCGATAAATAAAGCATTGCTCATATTATATACTCGCAGACATAAATTGTCAACCAATAAATTAAAATAAAAAGTTTACAATAACGATATTAAACAAAAAAGAACCGACCCATCATATGTTTGTAAGCGGGTCGGTTCATGCTTTAACTCTTTTTTGTAATTTCCGTTTTCAATTCTATGCAGTTTCATATCAAATAATATTCACTCCATAGCCTGCCTGCTCCACCGTTCTGATTATAAGCGCGTCGTCAATAGGACGGATTGAGCTTATTTTTGCATATCCGCCGCAAAGACTTACATCAGCGTTTACAAACGGCAGGCAGTTGAGCTTGTGCTCAAGCTTTTCACTGCAGCTTCCGCTCGACATTCCGATAATGTTATAGGTTCTTGAAATCATATTTTTTCCTCTCCTTCTTTTTTATGTATTTAGTATAGCACCGCCGTTAAAAAATATTCGCTCTAATTGTGTCGAGCGAAAATAAGCACACGGCAAACGACCGCAGAGAGCTTGCTCTGCGGCCGTCGGGAAGGTATTAAATATGGCGTATTATCCTGCGTTTTTAAGCTGAAGCCGCAGCTTATCGGAAATCATTGCGATAAATTCGCTGTTCGTCGGCTTTCCTCTTCCGTTGTGTATGGTATAGCCGAAATACGAGTTAAGAACGTCAACGTCGCCTCTGTCCCAGGCAACCTCAATAGCGTGTCTTATTGCTCTTTCAACTCTTGAAGAGGTGGTGTCGAATTGCTTGGCGACAGACGGATAAAGCTGCTTTGTTACCGCGTTGATAATTTCAGGCGTTTCTACCGACATCAATATGGATTTGCGCAAATAATGATAGCCTTTGATATGCGCCGGAACTCCTATTTGATGCAGTATCTCGGTTACTCTCATTTCAATTGAATCTGATTTTGCCTCGCTCAGCTGACGTATATTGTCCCTTTTGCCTCCGCCCTGAACAAGCGACAAAATCCCCTTTGCCATCTCCTCTGTGCTTACCGGAATAGACATAAACATAGCCGCGCCGCTGTTAAGCACCTCACGCTCAAGAACAGGACTGTCAAATGTTGAAAGCATTATAAAATCAGGCGGATTTTCGCCCTGATTTATAACACTGCGCATAACCCCGATTCCGTCAATTTTCTTAAGAAATAAATCACAAATAACAACCTTGGGCTTTTTTGTGCTTATGCTTTCCATAAGCTCGATTCCGTCCTTGCCGCAAATCGACGCCTCTATACCGTATCTGTCAAATACCGATAGATCGTCACGGCTAAATTCCTGCGGTTCTGCTGTTAAAATTGCTAAAATCTTATTTTCCATTTTATATCCCCTAACTGTTTTGTTGTTGTACCAATATTACCATATTTTGGTAAATATTGCAAGTGTTTACAGCAAGAAATTTTAAAAAAATTTTTTTATTTTTTTATTCGTGCCTTTTTTTCGATTTTAGCAATATTATTAGCCAACCTCTCAGCTTACCATTTCGGTCGAGTTTACATAATCCTCCAGCATATTTTCCGCAAATATCGCGTAGCCTTTATCGGGGGCGTTGACGAATACATGTGTTACCGCTCCCACAAGCTTGCCGTTTTGCATTATTGGGCTTCCGCTCATTCCCTGAACTATGCCGCCTGTCTTTTCAAGCAGCTCTTCGTCGGTTATCCTTATTACCATATTTTTCGTCTTGTTGCTTTCGTCATATCCTATACTCTCTATCTCAAGCGAATATTCCTTCGGCTCGTCTGAGTTTAAAGTAGTAAGCAGCGTTGCATCTCCTGTGCTTACCTCCTGAACAGACGCTACAGACACTTCCTTGTATCGACTGTTCGGCATACTGTTAATACTGCCGTAAACACCGGATTCAAGGTTCGCCTTCAGCGTTCCGCAGCTTCCCGAGCCTTCAAAATGCCCGTTGAGACAGCCGGGAGAACCCTTTATTCCCTTTGTCACCGTGTCTATATCCGCGCTGACTATTTCACCGTGATCAAGCGGCATCAATCCGCCTGTGTCAACGTCGCATATGCCGTGTCCAAGTCCGGCAAAGCCCTTGTTTTCGTTACAGTAAAAGGTGATAGTGCCTATTCCTGCCGAGCTGTCTCTTATCCACAGCCCTATCTTGTATTCATCTCCAACCCTTACGGGAGTGACACTTGCGCTAAAGCTTTCGCCGTTTCTGCAAATCTGAAATTCAAGCGGCTTTCCTTCGCTTTCGTTTACAAGCTCTGAAAGCCTTGAATTGCTCAATACAAGATGACCGTTTACGCTTTTTACTGTGTCGCCAACCTCTATACCGGCAAGCCTTGCCGGACACAGGCTTTTTCCGTCCATGCTGATGTCTTCGGTTTTCACGGCTATAACTCCTTGTGTAAACATCTTTACCCCGAAAGGATCTCCGCCGGGAATAACCTTAATATCCTCACGGCTTTTAATGCTTACATTTTTTACGGGAAAAATATTTGCAAACATAAGCCTGCCGCTTTGACTTTTGTTTTCCTGCACACTTCCGTCGCTATTGTTGCGCACCAAGGTAAGCGCCGGCATTGCGCTGCAATTTTGAACGCTGCTCGACGACGTTACAGTGAAGCTGTCGGGCAAAGAAGCGGCGCAAAGCGCAGTGAAAACAAAAAGCGCAAGAGCCGAAAGCGCAGCTACAGCATATGCGGTTTTAAAAAGTTTTTTTGCTTTCATTTTTTCACCTCCAAACTCTTGCCCTATTATCCTTTCTCGATTGAAAAGATTATAACCGCTTAAAATTTTAATTCCAAATGAGTTTTACCAGATATAATCCGAAAAACAGCTTGAAAAAAAGGATTTAGCTAAAATTTTTATTTTAAGGAAGTCCCGTTTAAAATTATTTTGGCAATTTAAGGTGAAAATATAATTCCTGCCGACGACTTTCGGACTAAAAAAGAATAAATTAATTGATTAACACGGTAATATATAGTAAAATGAAATATGTTAATAGCCGGACAATAGGAAGGAAAGTGAAAATATGGACGCCGATTTGGATAAAAATTTTCGATTTAAGCCCAACGCGCAGGAGGGCTTAAGCGAAGAACAGGCAAAAATCCAGTTTGAAAGAGGACTTTATAATAAGGAGTCGCATCTTCCGACAAAGAGCATACCGAGAATATTTGCCGATAATATATGCACGCTGTTTAACCTTATAAACGTGGTGCTCGCGATTGCCGTTTTGATTGTCGGCTCTTATAAAAATTTACTGTTTATGCTTGTCATAATCGCGAATATAGCAATAGGTATATTTCAGGAAATAAGAGCCAAAAGAACAGTTGACAGACTTTCAATAATAAATCAGTCAAAAGCAAAAGTAGTGCGAAACGGAAAAGTCAGGGAAATAGGAATAAATGAGATAGTCTTGGAGGATGTTATCGAGCTTTCATCAGGAAACCAGATTCCGACTGACTGCGTGGTGCTGACGGACGAGGTGGAGGTAAACGAATCTCTGCTTACCGGAGAGTCCGAGCCGATACATAAAACGCCGGGCGATAAGCTTTTGTCGGGCAGCTTCGTCGTCAGCGGAAGATGCCGCTGCGTTGCGGAGCACATAGGCGACGACAACTATGCCTCTACCGTATTTAACGGTGCAAAATACATTAAAAAGATAAATTCCGAAATAATGCGGACGCTTAACATTATAATAAAGATAGTGTCCATTTCAATTTTCCCGATAGGAATTTTGCTTTCTTTAAATCAGTATTTCCAGAACAGCGGCAATATTACGGACACGGTCACTCACGTTGTGGCCGCGCTTGTCGGAATGATACCGGAGGGACTTATCCTGCTGACGAGTACGGTGCTTGCCGTTGGAGTAATAAGGCTTTCAAAGCATAAGGTGCTTGTTCAGGAGCTTTACTGCATTGAAACTCTCGCGAGAGTAGACGTATTATGCCTTGATAAAACGGGAACCATAACCGAGGGCTGTATGGAGGTGTATAAGACCGTCGCGTTAAACGGCACAACGGATGAGGAGCTTGCCTGTGCGCTTAATGATTTAACATTTGCGCTTAATGACGAAAACCCGACATACAATGCCGTTAAGGCAAAATTTAAGGGAGAAAATGGCAAAAGCGCCGTAAAAATTTATCCGTTTTCATCTGCAAAGAAATGGAGCGGTGCTTATTTTGGAGAATACGGCTCTCTTGTTTTCGGCGCGGCAGAATTTATATTCCGCGATATAATTCCGCAGGACGTAAAGGAGCTGCTTGCTGAATATTCAAGTCAATACCGTGTTCTTGCCGTGGCGCGTTCAGACGGCGATTTTGAACAAGGAGAGCTGCCGAAGGAGCTAAAGCCGATAGGCATTTTGGTAATAAAGGACAAGGTGCGCAAAAACGCGAGGACAACGCTCGATTATTTTGCCTCCCAGGGAGTAGATTTAAAAATCATATCCGGCGACAACGTGATGACGGTTGCGAATATCGCAAAAGAAGCCGGACTTAAAAATTATAACAAATATATAGACGCCTCAACCCTTAAAACAGAGGAGGAAATAAAGGAAGCGGCAGAAAAGTATTCAGTTTTCGGCAGAGTTACCCCCGACCAAAAAAAGTCGCTTGTGCTCGCTTTAAAGGCGAAGGGTCACACGGTTGCTATGACCGGCGACGGTGTAAACGATGTGCTTGCGCTAAAGGAGGCTGATTGCAGCGTTGCAATGGCAAGCGGCAGCGAGGCGGCAAGAAACGTATCCCAGCTTGTGCTGCTTAACTCTGACTTTTCATCTATGCCCAAGGTCGTTGCCGAGGGCAGACGCTCGATAAACAATATTCAAAGAAGCGCGTCGCTGTTTATAGTAAAAACCATTTATTCGTCTATTCTCAGCGTGCTTTTTGTGCTTTTGCCGTTGTCTTATCCTATAGAGCCGATACAGATGACGCTTGTAAGCGCGTTTGCAATAGGGCTTCCGTCGTTCGTTCTTGCTCTTGAGCCGAACAGCGAGAGGATAAAGGGCAATTTCTTTGTCAACGTAATATCAAACGCTCTGCCGCCTGCGCTCGTTGTGATTTTAATGACCGTGTGCAATGTTCTGTTTCATTCCTTCCTTAATATAACTGATATTGAATATTCAACGCTTCAGGTCGTTATACTCGCATTCACAGGAATTATGCTTATCGCGAAAATAAGCGTTCCCCTGAACGCTCTCAGAACAGCCCTGCTCATAGTCTGCGGCGGAGGTATGGTACTCGGAATAACGGTGTTCGACTGGTTCTTCGGAACAAATCCGTTTACATTAAATATGCTTATATTAATAAGTATAACCATGGCGCTTTGCGTTATCCTTTTCCTGCTTTTCAATCGAATAGCCGACAAGCTTAAGCTTAATAATATGATTAAGATAAGGCTATAGGACGAGTATGCCGCGCCTGCGTTAAAAAATTGTTGAAAAAAGCCCGATGTTTGGGTATAATTAAAATGTTTAAATTGGAGCAAGACCACAGTAAGCTTGCTTAATTCAGCCGCAGCTTAAATTTATGCTTATATCTGCGGCTAATTAAAATATAGGAGTGTTTGTTATGGCGAAAAACGATGATAAAAAGCTCGTTAAGGAAATCACCTCGATGGACGAGGATTTTGCAAAATGGTACACCGATATTGTTAAAAAGGCGGAGCTTATCGAATATACAAGCGTAAAGGGATGTATGGTAATAAGACCTTACGGCTATGCTATTTGGGAAAATATACAAAGGATACTCGACGGAATGTTTAAGGAAACGGGACACGAAAATGTTTGTATGCCTATGTTTATTCCCGAAAGTCTGCTTCAGAAGGAAAAGGATCACGTCGAGGGCTTTGCGCCGGAGGTGGCGTGGGTGACTCACGGCGGAGACGAAAAGCTTGAGGACAGACTTTGCGTTCGTCCGACGTCCGAAACGCTTTTCTGCGAGCATTACGCAAACATAATACATAGCTGGAGAGATCTGCCAAAGCTTTACAATCAATGGGTAAGCGTTGTTCGCTGGGAAAAAACAACACGTCCTTTCTTGAGAAGCAGGGAATTTTTATGGCAGGAGGGACATACTATCCACGCAACGGCAGAACAGGCAATTGAGGAAACCGAGAAAATGCTGAATGTTTACGCCAAATTCTGTGAGGAAAGTCTTGCTATGCCTGTTGTAAAGGGCAGAAAAACAGAAAGCGACAAATTTGCCGGAGCTGAGGCTACATACGCAATAGAGGCTCTTATGCACGACGGCAAGGCTCTTCAAGCCGGCACGTCGCATTATTTTGGCGACGGCTTCGCGAAGGCGTTTGACATTACATATACAAACAAGGAAAACAAGCTTGTAAATCCGTTTCAGACATCGTGGGGAGTTACAACAAGGCTTATCGGCGCGATAATTATGACACACGGCGATGACAACGGGCTTGTTCTTCCGCCTGCGGTCGCACCTGTTCAGGCGGTAATAGTGCCTGTTGCTCAGCATAAGCCCGGTGTTCTTGAAAAGGCTGAGGAGCTTAAAGAGCGTCTTTCAAAGCAGATAAGAGTTAAAATCGACGACGGCGAAAACAGCCCCGGCTGGAAATTTGCCGAATATGAAATGAAGGGCGTGCCTGTCAGGATAGAGATTGGCCCGAGAGATATTGAAAACAATCAGTGCGTCTTGGTTACAAGGCATAACAGAGAAAAGAGCGTTGTAAGTCTTGAAAACATCGAGCAGGAGGTAAGCCAAAAGCTTAAGGAGGTTCACGACGGACTTTACAGCAAAGCGCTTGAAAATAGAGAAAAGAGAACGTATTCCTGCACGAGCATTGATGAAATAATAGCCACGCTTGAGGAAAAGGGCGACGGCTTTGTAAAGGCAATGTGGTGCGGCGACGAAAAGTGTGAGGACAGGGTAAAGGAGCTTACGGGCGTAGGCTCGCGCTGTATCCCGTTTGAGCAGGAGCATCTTAGCGATACCTGCGTATGCTGCGGAAAGCCTGCCAAGCATATGGTATATTGGGGAAAGGCTTATTGATTTAACCGCAGTTTATTTTAACTTATATGAAGGAATGATGTGAAATGCCAATAAAAATACCCAGTGATTTACCGGCATTCGCCCTTCTTGAGTCTGAAAATGTTTTTGTAATGCCGGATGAGAGAGCGATACAGCAGGATATAAGACCGCTTAAAATACTGATACTTAATCTGATGCCAACAAAAATAGATACAGAGAACCAGCTTTTGCGGCTTTTGGGAAACAGCCCTTTGCAGGTTGATGTTGAGCTTTTGCAGACCGCAACGCATAAATCCAAAAATACATCTCAAAGCCACCTTGAAAATTTTTACAAGACCTTTGACCAGATAAAGGACAACAGCTATGACGGTATGATAATAACCGGAGCGCCTGTTGAAATGATGAGGTTTGAAGAGGTTGATTACTGGGATGAGCTTTGCGAGATTATGCGCTGGAGTAAAAAGAATGTTTACTCGACCATTCATATATGCTGGGGAGCGCAGGCGGGACTTTATTATCATTTTGGAATAGAAAAGCACGAGCTTGGCGGCAAGATAAGCGGAATATATACGCACACCGTGCATAACGGAAATCATCCGCTAATGAGGGGCTTCGACGATTATTTCGCAATGCCGCATTCAAGATATACAGGCGTTTATGAGAATGACATTCAAAGACACCGGGAGCTTGAGATACTTGCCACCTCGCGCTGCGCGGGCGTTTCGATAGTCTGCAATAAAAACGGCAGACAGTTCTTTATTATGGGTCATGTTGAGTACGACCGCAACACCCTTGCAAACGAATATTTCAGGGACATAAGCAAGGGTATAAACCCGTCTATGCCGTTTAATTACTTCCCCGAAAACGACCCGTCTAAGCGTCCGATTATGACGTGGCGAAGCAACGCGAATTTGCTTTTTTCAAACTGGCTCAACTATTATGTATATCAGCAGACTCCGTATCATCTTGAGGATTTAAAGGCGATGCTGTTTGAATGACGATAAAACGGATTTAAAATTTAAGCAGGCGACAATTATAGCGAGTCGCCTGCCTTTTTGTTATTATTTAAACGACGGAAAAAAGCCCTTTCTTTTTCGCTTTGGAGGGCAGGTGCAGTCAACAAGGATTGTGTCCTCGCCGATAAGCTTTATTTTTTCCCAGCTTATTGTTATGTCGTTGCGCTTTCCGAAAATGCTTAAAAATCTAAATCTTCCGTATATTACAATGGCGACAAGCCTTGCGTTGCAGGTGTCTATTTCAACGTCGTCTACAAAGCCGAGCCTTGCGCCGTCTCCGGCGCTTATTACCTCTTTGTGTCTTAACTCAACAATTCTGCATGTCATAAAATCACCTCGTGTAATATGTATGAAAAATTATGCTTAGTGATGAATTATTTGCTCAGGCGTGTTGTAGAAGAATGAAAAATGTGATACAATAACTCAAAAAGGGGGACTTTAAATGGGAGAATACGTATTGTTTTCTGACAGCACTCTTGATTTAACCGCAGAGGTATGTGAAAAATATGACATAAGGGTAATACCTATGAGCGTTACCGTGGACGGGAAATCTTATAAATATAACCTTGACGAAAAGGAAATAAGCTGTAAGGAATTTTATACAAAATTAAAAGCAGGGGCAAGCTGCTCTACAAGCCAGATTAATTACAAGGATTTTAAGGACAGCTTTGAGCCTGTGCTGAAGGAGGGTAAGGATATCCTCTACATTTGCTTTACATCAGGAATGTCAAGCACATTTGGAACCTGCAACATTGTAATAAACGATTTAAAGGAGAAGTATCCCGACAGGAGGATCATAGCTATTGATTCTCTCTCCGCTTCAATAGGCGAGGGAGTTCTTGTGTTTAACGCCGCCGTTAAAAAGAGCAACGGTACGGATCTTGACACTCTTGCCAAATGGGTGGAGGAGAACCGCACAAGGGCGTGTCACTGGTTTGTTGTTGAGGATCTTGAGCAGCTTAAAAAGGGCGGAAGAATTTCTGCCGCGGCGGCAACCTTTGGCAAGGCGCTTGGAATACGTCCTCTTATATCCGTTGATATGCAGGGCAAGCTTACGGCGGTTGCGAAAATCAGAGGACAGCAAAAGGTTTACAGCGAAATTGTAAGCCGGCTCGTTTCCGACGGGGTTGACACAAGGGAACAGACCGTTATAATAGGACACGCAAATTGCCCGGAAAGAGCCGAGGAGCTTTGCTCTATAATAAAGGAGAAAAAGCTTGTTAATAAAGTGATAATTTCCAATATAGGACCCGTCATAGGCTCTCATGTAGGAAGCGGTATGCTTGCGCTTGCCTTTATGGGAACAAGAAATCTGTAATACGGGTGTGTAAAATGAAAAGGACTTCAATTCGTCTGTTTTCCTTATGCGCGGCCTTTTTTCTTGCGTTATGCCTTTATTCGTGCGGCAGCGGCGGAGTAGACGTTATTAAGGCGGGCTCGTCGTCCTCATATGAAAACACGGCGCAAAACGAGCTTTATGAATACGACGTTTTTAAGTACAGCGTCGCTGTAACGAAATATCTCGGCTCTGAGGAAAACGTCAGCGTGCCGGATAAAATAGAAGGCAAGCCGGTCGTTCAAATTAGCTCCAACGCATTTTACGGCTGTGACGATAAGATAAAGACTGTGTTTATTCCCAAAACGATTACCTCTATAGAGGAAAATGCCTTTACGGGAAATAAAATAGAGGAATTTAAAATTGAACAGGGAAACCCAAGCTATATTGAATATGACGGAGCGATAATGAATATTGAAAAGACCGAGCTTATAGCATATGCCTGCGGAAGCAAGGACGGCAGCTTTTCAATTCCAGACAAAGTAAGAAAAATTCCTTCGGGAGTTTTTTCCGGCAGCAGAACGCTTAAAAAAATCAATGTTCCTTTGTCCGTAAAGCAGATAGATACGTTTGCGCTTATGGGCTGCGGAATAACCGAGCTTAAGCTTAAGGGTGTTGAAGAACTCGGAATGGGGGCGCTGTGGAACTGCGATAAACTAACCGTGCTCGAGCTGCCGCCATGCCTTAAAGAAATCAGCCTCCCAAGCAGCGTTTGCCAAAGCTGCACATCGCTCAGGATTGTTAAGGGCTATGATTCTACAGACGCGAAAAGGCTTATTGAGGCGGACGGTGTAAACGCCGAATATGTGAGCCTTGGTTAAACAGGCGTTTTGAGGATTATGCTTGACGAAATTATTGGCGTTTTTTTGTGTATATCGCTAAAACAATTCGCTGATAAATGTTGATAACCGCTGACTTATAAGTGTATTTTTGAATTTTAATTGCAATAAAGAAAATATTTTTAATATTTTTTTAAATTTTTATAGTAAGTGTTAAAAATTTCTTGCAGACAAATTAAATTTTTTATTATATAATGTCTATTGTAGAATTTGATAAACGATGCGGTAATACATAAATAAAGGTCGAATTACAATGTCTTTTAAAGAGAAAAATTTAAAATCACAAAGGTCATTTTCACGTTCAGCCGTGACCGGCGGAATTAAAAAAACGAGAAAAAGGCGCATTGTTGTTTCCGTGCTGTCGGTTGCGATAGCGGCGGTATCTGTAACCGGAATATGCACAATATCTTCTGCGCACAGCGTCAGCGGCACGGATATTTTAGCGCCGGGAAAGTTTAAGTATGATAAATACGATTACGCGGCGGCGTCATTAGCGGCGGCGTACGATGATCGTGTTAATACAAACGGCTTTTCCGTAAAGGCGAAAAATCCCGACGAGCAGAGCAGCGAGCTTGCCGAAAGACCGGTTGTTAAGCTTAATAAAAGCAGCGTTACTTTTAAAGAACTCGGAAAGTCCGTTACTCTTAAGCCGGAGTTCAGCATAAAGGACGCAAAATTAAAATACAGCTGGAAGAGCAAGGACGAGAAGATAGCAAAGGTCGATAAAAACGGAAAGGTGACCCCTGTAAAAAACGGTACAGTAAAAATCATATGCACAGAGGAAAACAGCGGAGCGTCCGCAGAGTGTACCGTTAAGGTAGATACCGTTTTGGTAAAAGGAATAAGGCTGAGCATAACAAAGGCTGAGCTTAATTTAAATGATACAAAGACAATAAGAGCGAAGGTGACGAATAAAGCCGCGGCAAACACAAAATTAAAATGGAGAAGCAGCGATAAAAGCGTTGCGACCGTAAATTCAAAAGGTAAAGTAAAGGCGGTTTCTGCCGGAACTGCTACTATTACCTGTGCGGCGACCGACGGCTCAGGAGTGAAAAAGACCTGCAAGGTTAAGGTAAACGACGTTATAGGTCTTAAGGAGATATACTTAAATTACATTGATATTCAGTTCAGCGGACTCGGCTGCACCGAGCAGCTTGAGCTTATGTCCTATTCGCCGGATAACGCCACAAATACGCAGGTCGTATGGTCAAGTACCGACGAAAATGTAGCGGTTGTTGACGAAAACGGAGTTGTTTATCCTGTAGACAACGGAAATTGCGATATAGTCGCCACCGCGACAGACGGCAGCAATGTAAAGGCAAGCTGTCCCGTTACTGTGTCGGGTGTTGTTAATTATGTTGAGGTAGCTCCCGATTACACGGTGGTTATACCGCCGAATGTAAATGTAAACGAAACCGCGAAATCGGTTATTGAAGAAGCTGAAAAATATGTAGGCTGGCTTCCGTATGTGTGGGGCGGCGTTGATCTTACAAGCGGAGTAGACTGTTCCGGCTTTATATGCGCCGTGTATCAGAAGTTCGGATATAACCTGTGGGGAATAAGAACCGAGCTTATAAACGCAGGACGGGAGGTAAGCCTTGAGGAGGCTCAGCCGGGCGACATTATAGTTTACAGAGGTCATGTGGCTCTGTACGACGGCAACGGCGGAAAAATCCATGCGCCGACAGAGGGATATATGGTAACGCATGATTACGGCTTGGGTAATTATATTTCAATAAGACGGGTAATTGAATAAAAAACCGAGAGGTGCGGCACTGCCGCACCTCTGCTATTTAAAAATTAGGTTTAAACGGGGTAGCTGACGCTCCCCCGTAAGTCCCCACCTGCTCGCTCAAAAATTATATCTATTTTAAAAGTCGCTTTACGGGTATAAAAGCTTAATTAATAAAAAATCTTTATGCGAAAAGCAGAGGTGCCGCACCTCTGCTTTTAAATTATTTTATCCTTTAAGAAATCTGTTTATCAGCGTATGCCCCTGCTCGATAAAAACACCGGTTGAAGCCGCGCTTTTCTCGTCAAAAACTTTAATGCCGCTGGTTACCTCATTATTGCTGCGGTAAATCATATACGGCACAGGGTCGCCGCAATGCGTTCTTATCGACAGCGGCGTCGGGTGGTCGGGGAGCACCATAACGGCAAAATCGCCCATCTTTTTAAGCTCGTCTATGAGGGGCCTTAGAATTTCCCTGTCTATAAGCTCAATAGCTTTGATTTTGTTTTCGGTTTCTCCTCTGTGACCGCATTCGTCGGGAGCCTCTATATGTATATATACAAAGTCGCAGCCTGATTTAAGGCTGTCAAGAGCGGCGTTAAGCTTGCCGTTCAAATTTGTGTCGATGTATCCTGTTGCACCCTCTACATAAGGCGTTTCCATTCCGGCGCATATTCCTATTCCCTTAAGCAAATCCACCGCCGAAACAATTGCTCCCTTAAGACCAAACTTGTTTTCAAAGCTGTCAAGAATAGGCTTTTGACCCTCGCCCCAAAGCCATATTGAATTTGCCGGCCTGTGTCCGTTTGCTTCCCTTTTTTTGTTTACGGGATGCTCCTTTAAAAGCTCGTGGCTTTTTTTCATTAATTCAAAAAGCTTTTGAGTGTGCTCTCCATGAGGCACATATTCGGTTATTTTTCTTCCGCTTATGTCGTGCGGCGGAGTTAAAACACCGGGCTTTGGTTCGCCGTTGTTCCATACAAGACAATGGCGGTAGCTTACGCCGGAATAAAATTTAAATTCATCGCTGCCAAGCTTATCTTGAATAAAATCAATAAGCTCCTTTGCCTCCTGCGTTGAAATATCGTCGGCGCAATAGTCGAGCATGGTCTTGTCCTCGTATTTTTCCTCGTCGCTAAGGGTGACAAGATTGCAGCGCAGCGTAACGTCCGTATCCTTCAGGTCAATTCCTATGCTTGCCGCCTCAAGCGGAGAACGGCCGGAATAATAAACTGCCGGGTCATAGCCCAATACAGATAGATTTGCAACGTCGCTGCCGGGCTTAAGACCTTCCGCGACTGTTCTTACAAGACCTACCTCAGACCTTGATGCAAGTGTATTCATAGTGTTTTTATCCGCAACGGACATAGGGGTTTTGCCCGAAAGGGCATCGACAGGATAATCTGCCATTCCGTCACAGAGAACAACTGCGTACTTCAAATTGATCACCTTTTCAATTGATAATATTCTTTTGTTCCCGATTTCTTATAAAAGCGTGAGTGCTTAAGAGTGTGAGAACAAGAAAATTATAATACTTTTGCCGTATTTTATCAAGCGCAGACAGCGAAAAAAGAGACGCTTTAAAATATTTAAAACAGACTCATTGCATTAATAATGACGATATGTTATTATAAAAACAAGGTTATATTAAGGCAGGAGGCTGTTGTTATGGTATCACAAAAAACAAGAATAATAAACGAACAGGGCTTTCACCTTCGTTCAGCCGGACTATTTTCAAATGCAATGGGCAAATACAAGTGCGATATATTTCTCATTTCAAACGGAAACAGGGTGAACGGAAAAAGTATTATGAACATAATTGCAGCAGGTATAAAGTGCGGCGCCGCTGTTGAAATAGAGTGCTGCGGAGAAGATGAGGACGAAGCGCTTAAAAAGGCTTTGGAGCTTATAACTTCAGGTCTTGGAGATTGATAAAAATTAAATTAAAAGCTGCCCGATTGCTTAACGGTCTTTCGGGCAGCTTTTTGCATATTAAATTGCAGCTTCGTATTTATCGGCAGACATTAAATTTTAGAAATTTTTGAGTAGTTTTGCATAATGATTTTTGTGCCTACCGTTTCAAAGGCTATCTCGAGAAGCGTGTCGTTGCCCATGGGCGTTGAGTTTAGCACTGTGCCGCAGCCGAAAGCGGAGTGCTCGACGCGGTCGCCGGGTCTGAATATTTGACCTGTTCCCGTAGGAGCGTTCTTTTTTGCAATGCTCGATTTTGGAAACGCTGATGACTTTGTATGGTAAGAACCGCTGTTAAAACCGGAGTATTGAACGAAAGCCGGGTCAAAGCGGGAGGAGAGGCTTTGTGCGCTGCCGGTATATTCCAAAAGCTCGTTCGGTATTTCTTGTAAAAATCTTGATGGGCTGTTTCTTTGTGTTGAGCCGAAAAGCATTCTCTCTCTTGAATTAATAAGATAAAGCTCCTCCTTTGCTCTTGTTATGCCGACATAGGCAAGACGGCGTTCCTCCTGCATTTCCGATTCGCTCATTATTGACTGCGTTCCGGGGAAGACGCCCTCTTCCATTCCCGGAATGAAAACAACAGGAAATTCAAGACCCTTTGCGGCGTGCATTGTCATAAGCACAACGCAGTCGGCTTCACGGTCGTAATTGTCAATATCGGTAAAAAGCGATATTTCCTCCAAAAAACCGCTCAGGCTTCCGTCGTCGGGATTATCCTGCTCGTATTTTAATATGCTTGTCAAAAGCTCGTTTATGTTTTCCGTTCGCTCTATGTAATCGTCCTTTTCTGATTTGAGCCAATCAATATAATTCGTTTTGTCAAGCACGGCATGATATATCTCTTCAATGCTGCCGCCGCTATCGGCAATTTGTATCAGAGAGTCGGCAAGCAGGCAAAATTCCTTGAGCTTTGCGCTTGAACGTCTTAACGGCTCGTATTCGTCACAGTTGCTTATTACATCATAAATGCTCGTCCCGAGCACACCTGCTATTTCGGCGGCACGGTTTATCGTTGTGTCGCCTATTCCTCTTTTCGGCTTATTTATAATTCGCCTGAGCCTTATATCGTCCGATGGATTGTTTATAAAGCTTAGATAAGATGTTATGTCCTTTATCTCCTCACGGTCATAAAAACGGTGTCCGCCTATCAGCCTGTAGGGTATCGCGTTCCTGCTAAGGCTCTGCTCGATTGAATTTGACTGAGCCTTCATTCTGTATAAAACGGCAAAGTCTGAGAATTTTCTGCCGCTGCCTACAAGCTCGCATATAGTCTGAGCAATGTAGTTACCCTCGTCGCGCTCGTTAAACGCCTTGTATTGAATTATTTTTTTGCCGCTCTTGTTAGCCGTCCAAAGCGTTTTGCCTTTTCTTTCTCTGTTGTTCTTAATTACGTTGTTTGCCGCGTCGAGGATAATTTTTGTAGAACGGTAATTTTGCTCAAGCCTTATTACCTGAGCGTCGGGGTAAGAGGTTTCAAAGCTTAAAATATTTTCAATTGTCGCTCCCCTGAATTTGTATATGCTCTGGTCGTCGTCGCCGACAACACAGATGTTTTTGTGAGCGTCTGCAAGCATGCTTACAAATTTATACTGAACCTTGCTCGTGTCCTGATATTCGTCTACCATTATGTATTTAAATTGATTTTGGTAGCGTTCAAGAATATCGGGATTTTCTTCAAACAGTCTGACCGTGTTGAAAAGCAAATCGTCGAAATCCATAGCGTCGGACGCCTTGAGCCTTTTTTCATACATTGAATAAAGCTTTGCCACAGTTACCTCAAGATTGTCGTTTCCCGATTGCCTTGCGTATTCCTGCGAATCTATCATACTGTCCTTTGCGTGTGAAATTTTATTCAGCACGGTTCGGTAAGGCAGTATTTTTTCATCTATATTAAGAGCCTTAAGGCAATCCTTTATAAGCCTGCGCTGGTCGTCCGAGTCGTAAACAGTAAAATTGTGCGAATAACCTATCCTGTCGCCGTATGTTCTTAGCATTCTTGCGCAGGCGGAGTGGAATGTAGCCGCCCATATGTCGCCGCCGCCTTCGGGAATTTTGGCGCAAATTCTCTCCTTTAGCTCGCCTGATGCCTTGTTTGTAAAGGTTATGGCGAGAATCTGCCAGGGCTTTGGCGCATTTACGGAAAGCCTTTTTGCAAGGTCGTCGCTCGGAGCGCATTTGCTTTCGGCGCAGTGTATTATTTCAGCTATTTCATCATCGTTAAGATCATAGGGGATAAAATCGCTTTGATATGCGTTGCCGTATTTGATAAGACTTGCAATCCTGTTTACAAGCACGGTGGTTTTTCCGCTGCCTGCTCCGGCGAGAATAAGCAGAGGGCCGTTTATTTTAAAGATGGCTTTCTTCTGCATATCGTTCATATCGGCGAACTCGTTTTCAATTATAATACGCCTTGCTTTGAGTAATTCTTCTTTTGAAAATGACATTTTTACACCTCTGAATATTTTTTACTATATATATAAGTACGGTCGAAATCGGAAGATTAAATTTATACAATGAGTATATTAATACGAAATGTATAATTACTTCGCAGGATTAATTAAAAGACGGTTAATGTCTAAGTACCTTCGACAGCCTTTTTAAATCACTCTGTTTCTATTTCGGTCTGCGAAAGGCTTTTGTTCAGCATAGATAGCATAGTTTCGGAGTCAATATCGTCGTCCTGGTCCATATTATGGTAGCTCAAAAAATAGCTTCTGTATCCGCTGCCCCTTGGCTGCGACGTTATAAATACAAGCACGGTGCGCTCCATCGGGTCGCCGTTGTTTAGTATAACGTTTATTTTAGTATTGGCAACATCGCCGTTGTCGAAGCTTTTTAATTCGTATGAATCTATCTCAAGCTTGTTAAGCTCAATATCGTCGTCCTCGGTTATTTCCTCGGAGAGTATCTTTGGCACGACCGTTGTTATAAGCTTTTCTCTTGCGGATTCTTTTGTCTTGCCGTCGGCGTAATATTTGCCCGTAAGACCGGGATATTTCTGTATGACGCTTTGGCTAGGCTCGATTTTTGAATCATTCAAGACGCTGTCGGCGCTTTCTCCGCATCCGAATAATGCAGCCGAGATAAGCGCGGCTGCCACAATTGCAATTAATCTTTTCATATTTGCAATTCCCCTTTCCTTATATTAATTCCTGTAAGCCTCGGCTTAGCGGCTTACAGGAATTTGACGGCGTTTGCCGCTTTGGCGGAATTCAGTTTAAAAATTTATCTATTATAAAACGCGGACGCCGCTTTGTTTCAAGGTATATTTTTCCAAGGTACTCTCCTATTATGCCGATTGCGAGCAGCTGCAAGCCGCCGATTGCCCAAATTGATACTATAAGGCTTGTCCAGCCGAGAGTTGTGTTGCCGATAAAATGTGAAATCAGGGAATATATAAGCATTATTATGCTTACAATGAATACCGCGGCGCCAAGAACGGTTATAAAGCGTATTGGCTTTATGCTTAGCGAGGTTACACCCTCCCAGGCAAGAGAGAGCATCTTTTTAAGTGGATATTTGCTCTTTCCCGCCAGGCGCTCCGCGCGTTCATACTCTACCGCGGCGGTCTTAAAGCCGAGCATGGGAACTATTCCGCGCAAAAACAAGTTTACTTCGCCAAAGCCCTCAAGCTCTTCTATTGCACGCTTGCTCATAAGACGGTAATCCGCGTGGTTGAATACGACCTCCGCTCCCATAAATTTAAGAAAGCGATAAAAGCCCTCGGCTGTAACGCGCTTAAAAAACGTGTCTGTATCACGCTTGCTTCTCACCCCGTAAACTATGTCGCAGCCGTTTTCAAAATTTTCAAGCATTAGGTCTATGGCGTTTATGTCGTCTTGAAGGTCGGCGTCTATAGAGATAACCGCGTCGGCATATTTGCCGGCAACCGTCAAACCGCCGAAAAGCGCATTTTGATGTCCCCTGTTTCTTGAAAGCTTAAGTCCGGCTGCAAGACGGTTTTCGCTGTGCAGCCTCTGTATTATTTCCCATGTCTTGTCATTTGAGCCGTCGTCGATAAACAGTACTCTGCTGTCGTATGATATTTTTCCGCCGTCGATAAGAGCCTGCATTTTATCAATGAGCCTTGCGCTTGTTTCGGGCAGAACCTCCTGCTCGTTGTAGCACGGGACGGCAATATATAGTGTGGTCATATTATTTCTCCTTAAGCCTTGTATTTATCCTATGTAAATATTTTACAATATCATTTCGCCATTATCAATACAAAATAAATCTCTTATGGCGAAAAGCGTTTTACGGCAGGTTAAATAATGTCAATTCAATGTATAATTCTTCCTAATAGGGTAACAATTATATTGCGCAGGAAAAAGGAAAGTATTAAAATACGGAAACACTGGTTAAAAAAACAGTTACAAAAGTAACAAAGAAAATAACCTTAATTACAAATTTTGACAGTAAAATAATTGGTAATTTTATGTAAAATACAATAAGTATAATACAGGGTAATTATTACACAGATGTAACTCGTGCCGAAAAATTGCGAAAAATCAAAGATTGTGTTGATTTTGAAATTTAAATATTTGAGATTTCATCTATATAATTAAACAAAAATATTAATATAATTTATGCAAACTGCTCTATTTTTCTATTTTGCTTGAATTATGAAAACGGATGTGTTACACTGTAACCAAATTGTTACAGTTTTGCGTTTGGCATTGCCGCGCGGTAAGGCTCAAACGTATGATGTGATTATTTGGGAATTATAAATTGAATGAATAATGACTTATTTGTTTTAGATGTTTTAGGAGGTACGAATACGATGCACACTTCATTTCAGAAAACAGGAAAGGCAGTAATTTCACTGCTTCTGGCAGTTGCGATTGTATTTTCGCTTTTTGCTGTCGGTACGATTTCAGCCTTTGCCGCAACAAGCACAGGCGTAGGATTAAGCTCATATTGCCTTAACGCATATTATGAAGGATGGGAATATGTTTGGGGAGGCATTACCCCGGGTGCCGTTGACTGCTCCGGCTTGATTTATTCATATAACGGGGTCGGCGGTAACAGAATAGATATGCTTTCCTCTTCAAGCGAATGGGGATATGTTTCAAACGGCATTCCGAGAATTCACGGTCTCGGACTTCATATGCCCGGTCACGTCGGCGTATATGTAGGAAACGGACTTGAGGTTGACGCAAGAAGCTCATATTATGATATGTGCTACGGCTCTGTATATGATCTTAATTGGGTCGAGTGGTTCAAAATTTACGGCGTAAGCTATCCGTCTACGGGCTGGGTACGCTACAACGGCGACAGCTTCTATTATGAGAACGGCCAGTATATTGTAAATACAACAAGAACTCTCGGCGGCGTTAAATACACATTCGGTTCCGACGGTGCTTCCGACATTGATCCGCCGTCAAGCGAATTTAACCAGACAGATTACAGCGCTTCAAACAACTCCGGCACTGCCGGCAGCGGTTCTTCGGCGACGAATACGAATTCATCTCAGATTGACGACGGTATCCTCAGACTCGGCTCAAAGGGCAGCGATGTTAAAAAGCTTCAGCAGTCTCTTGCTGACGCAGGATATTATGATGATGAAATAACAGGCAACTTCGGGCAGTACACCGAAAAATGTGTAAAGAAATTCCAGAAGGATATGGGACTTCTTGTTGACGGAGAGGTTGGCCCTTATACATGGGCAGCTCTTGAAAGCTATGAAAAGCCTGAAGAGAAACCAAAGGAAAAGCCTACAGAGGAACCCACAGACGAGCCCGCAGAGGCTCCTACATATGATAGCGAGGCAAATGAAATATTATCGGATGCACAAGCAAATGAAGAGGATGTAACAGACGAGCCGACGGAAGAACCGACAGAGGAACCGACAGAAGCTCCTACAGAAAAGCCGACAGAGGCTCCGACAGAGCCGCCAAAGGTTGATAAGCTTGCAATAGGCGGTGAGGGAGAAAAGGTTACACAGCTTCAGAAGAGACTTGCGGAGCTCAGATATTATATGGGCGAGATAACAGGTGTGTTCGACGAGGCTACATACGATGCAATGCAGGATTACTTTAATACATCAGAGCTTGCTCCGGTTGATGAAATGACAGACGAGCAATTTGAGGTTCTGCTTTCAGACGCGGCAGTAAGATCTTCCGAATACACAAATCTCAAGCTTGGCTACAAGGGCACTGATGTAACAGCTCTTCAAAAGCTTCTTATTCAGCTTGGATTTATGAACGGAGAGGCTTCGGGCATTTTCGATGAAAAGACAGAGAATGCCGTTAAGCAGGCACAGGCTAACTTTGACCTTGATGTTGACGGCGTTGCCGGTCAGGAGTTTATAGACGCTCTTGAGGCACAGGTTGCAACGGTTCTTGCTACAGAGCCGGAAACCGAGCCGGAGACAGAGCCTGTAACAGAAGAGCCTACAGAGGCTGAGACACAGCCTGAAACTCAGGCTGAAACACAGGCTATAGAGGCAACGGCAGTTTCAAATTCAGATACAGGAACGATAGCGAAGAATAATAGTTCTTCCGAATCATCATCAGCTGTATCGCAGGGCAAGGGCGTTGCCGACACAGGCTCGGCTACAACGTTCATTTGGATAGCCGCTATCCTGTTCTTTATCTCCGCGCTTTCGCTTGCAGTATTTACAACGCAGAGCAATAAAAAGGATATAGGAAAATATTATCGTTAATAAGACGATAAACGAGCATAATAATAAAAGCAGCCGCTTGAATAGAGCGGCTGCTTTTAAGTTTGCAATGATTGATCAACTTGCGGTTTCCTTGCTTGCCCAAGAATTTTTTTTACTTTAAATTCGCAACTAAAGCAGGCTGCGGATTTATGTATTTAAAAGAACACGGAAGAATTGCGGAGATTTAAATTATTCAAGCTCCTTTAAGGTGTTCTTTACAAAATCCTTGTTTCCCGTCAAAAGTGCAATCGTCGCGCCGTATATTATATCGGGATTTTTCAGGAAATTTTCCTTAATTATATTCGCCTGCCTGCTGTCGGCAACGCTTAACGATAATGTAAGCAGATCTCCTGCTTCACCGCCAAGGATTTTGCATTCAACGTTATAACCGTTTTTGTCTTTTTCTATGTTCACCACGTTTTCACGCTCTCGGCGCTCCTGCTCCAAAAGAGTGAGGGTAGCCTCTACCGCTCTGTCACGCACAGCCGGAGGAAGGCTCATTTCAAGAAGAGCGGCTATCTCCTCGCCGGATTGTGTAAGCGAACATTTACCATCCTTAAGCGATACGTTCCCCTTTTCGATAAGGTCGTTCATACAATCGGGTATCTCAAAATAATTTACAAGCTGAGAGCGCACAAGCGCCTGCTCAATGCTTTTTTGGCTAAGCTCCGTTTTTGTTTTGGCGATAATATAGCAAATCAAAATTTTAATTTCCTGCTTGCTTCTCAACCCTCCCGGACGAATACCGGCGTCAAGTGCATCGTTTTCCAAAAAAATCACATCCGTTTTCAGCTATGTAGGCTTGTCCCATATTTTTTTGACAGCCTTATTATAACACAGCAGGGACTGTATGAGCAAGAGCAATTGCTCTTATTTGTCTGCCTAAAAAGCGGTTTTGTCTATGTAATCCTTGAACCGCAGTCAGCACTGCTGCGGTAAGCGAAAACTTATCAAAAAATGGATTTATCGGCAAGCCGGTATTAACAAGACCAACTGCTCATATGCTAATGATGACACGGTTGAACAAAATAAGCTTTTACCGCGGCTCAGCCGTGACAGTATTAAAGCCGATTCAGGAAAATTTGTGAAACAAAATTAATGAGCTGTAACAATTATATCAGTTTTTTTGTAATTCTTGAAAAATAGGAGAACTTGTAGTATGATATAATTCAATCGCAGAGGTTATGCGCCTCTTTGGGCTGTTTAGAATATCCTCAGTATTTCAGCATGGGTAATATTCCCTGCCGAAGCAATGTGCGGCAAATCTCTGCGCAATAATTAAAGCGTATGGGAGGTAATTATTATGGAAGTATATATGCCTTTGCTTTGGATTGGAATAGCGGTTGCCGCGCTTATAATCGAGGGCGTCAGCACACAGCTTATTTCAATTTGGTTTTCAATCGGGGCAATAGGCGGAGCAATAAGCTGCATATTTACAGACAACATAATTATTCAGGTTTTTGTCTTTATTATTGTAACAGCCGTATCTTTGGCGCTTACAAGACCGCTTGTGAAAAGGATTAAAAGCAAGACGGAAAATGTTGTTAAAACAAACCTTGACAGAGCGATTGGCTGTGAGGCTGTGCTTACAAGGGACATCACCGAAGAAAGCGACGGAGAATTGAAAATACTCGGCGATATTTGGCTTGCCGTCAGCAGCGGCGGTCAGGAGATAAAGAGCGGAACAAGAGTTAAGGTGTTGGCTATAAACGGCACGAAGCTTGTTGTTGAAGAGGTTTACTCGCTTGTAAAATAATATAAATCTATATAAAGAAAGGCGGATTAAAATTATGGGTGCAGGATTAGGAATAGGGGCATTTGTTATCGTTGCAATAATAGTTATTCTTTTATTGATAATCATTGTGGCGAATATCAAGGTTGTTTCACAGTCAAACGCATTTGTTATTGAAAGACTCGGAGCGTATTCCTCAACATGGGGACAGGGGCTCCACGTTAAAATTCCCCTTATAGACAGAATCGCGAAGAAGGTTTCGTTAAAGGAGCAGGTCGTTGACTTTCCTCCTCAGCCGGTTATAACAAAGGACAACGTAACTATGCAGATAGATACGGTCGTGTATTTTCAGATAACAGACCCCAAGCTGTATGCTTACGGCGTTGTAGACCCGATTTTTGCGATTGAAAACCTTACGGCGACTACTCTGCGAAACATTATCGGCGACCTTGAGCTTGACCATACGCTTACGTCGCGCGACGATATAAACGAAAGAATAAGATTTATTCTTGACGAGGCGACAGACGCATGGGGAATAAAGGTAAAAAGAGTAGAGCTTAAAAACATTCTCCCTCCAAGAGAAATTCAGGAGGCGATGGAAAAGCAGATGAAGGCGGAGCGTGAAAGACGCGCAAAGATACTTGACGCCGAGGGCGAAAAGAAGAGCGCAATTCTTATTGCAGAGGGTCAAAAGGAAAGCGCAATATTGAACGCGGACGCTATAAAGGAATCCAAAATACGCGAGGCACAGGGTGAGGCAGAGGCTATTTTGTCGGTGCAGAGAGCATATGCGGATTCGCTTAAAATGCTCAACGACGCAATGCCGAGCGACGCCGTAATTGCTCTCAAGAGCCTTGAGGCGTTCCAAAAGGCGGCGGACGGCAAGGCGACCAAGATAATAATTCCGTCGGAAATACAATCGCTTGCAGGTCTTGCGGCCTCTGTTAAAGAAATAATGAAAAATGACTGATTGATAATATATTAACGGCGGCTTTTATTGGAAAAATCCCCGAAAATTCTTACAGGGTATTGAATTTAACGCCTAAATGAAATACAATATATAAGGAATTTTCTTTTTGGGGGTGTGCGCCGTGACGTCATTTATATCATTTGATTTAAGCTGCGGCTTTAAGTCTGCGGGCACATTGCGTGAAATTTTAAAAGCTGAATATACTTTACAAAATTAAGACTGCGTACAACCGCAGTCTTTTTTGTGTTTAAAGAGTGAAAGGATGAGAGAAATGGCAGACTTAAAAAAGGTTGCCGTAATAATGGGCAGCGACAGCGACTTTCCGGTTGTTTCGGCAGGAATAAAAACGCTTAAGGATTTCGGGGTTCCGTTTGAGGTGCATATTATGTCGGCGCACAGAACGCCCGACCTTGCCGCAGAATTTGCAAAAAACGCAAGGAGCAACGGCTTTGGCGTAATAATTGCCGCAGCGGGAATGGCGGCTCATCTTGCAGGCGTGCTTGCCGCAAATACCACTCTTCCGGTAATCGGCATTCCGATAAAATCTACATTTGACGGTCTGGACGCGCTTTTGGCGACCGTTCAGATGCCAAGCGGCATTCCCGTAGCCACGGTAGCCGTCGGAGGCGCTGCAAACGCGGCGCTGCTTGCAATTCAGATGCTTGCGCTTTCGGACGAGAGTCTTGAAAAAAAGCTTATTGATAAAAAGGCGGATATGGCAGACGGTGTAATGAAAAAGGATAAGGCAATTCAGAGCAAGGTGGATGAGCTGTGATAAGCGATAATTGTTATGATTTTGATTCTCCGCAGGAGGAATGCGGAATGTTCGGCATATACTCAAGCGACGAGGATATTGACACGGTAAAGGAAACCTATACGGCGCTTTACGCGTTACAGCACAGGGGTCAGGAGAGCGCCGGAATAGTAGTGAATGACGGCGGAGAAATGAAATGTGTTAAAAACATTGGAACGGTGTCGGAAACCTTTTCATCGGAAAGCTTCAGCGAGCTGAAAAACGGGAAAATTGCCGTCGGTCATGTTTGCTACAGCCCTCAGAACAGGCTCACCCCGGTAGCGGCGCAGCCGCTTTTAATGAGATACTTAAGGGGTTCTCTCGCGCTTGCTCAGAACGGTGCGCTGACGAATAAGGCGCAGCTTCACAAAAGGCTTGAGCAGGGCGGCGCTATGTTTCAGGCAAATACCAACGCAGAGCTTATCGCGTATGTAATAGCGAGCCTCAGACTTAACTACGCCACAATAGAGGAAACAGTAGTCAAAGCGATGAAGGAGCTTGAGGGGGCATATTCGGTAATACTCACCTCTCCAAGCCTGCTTATTGGCGTTCGCGACCCTAACGGCTTCCGTCCGCTGTGCATCGGTAAAAAGAAAAACAGCTATGTAATCGCCTCTGAGTCCTGCGCTCTCGACGCGGTGGGCGCGGAGTTTATACGCGACGTAGAGCCGGGCGAGGTAGTGGTAGTTGATGAAAACGGTCTTAGGAGCTTTAGGGAAAACTGTTCCGGAAAAACCTCGATGTGCCTGTTTGAATATGTTTATGTCGCCAGACCCGACAGCGTTATAGACGGAGTATCGGTTTATATGGCAAGACAAAAGGCAGGCAGAATTCTTGCGCAGGAGCATCCTGTTGAGGCTGATATGGTATGCGGCGTGCCTGACAGCGGTCTTTCCGCCGCGCTCGGCTATTCTATCGAATCCGGTATACCGTATGGAACGGCGCTGATAAAGAATAAATATATAGGCAGATCCTTTGCGCAGAAAAAGATTTCTGACCGAGAGGAAATACTCAAGGTCAAGCTGAACGTATTAAAGGCAGGAGTTGAAGGAAAGCGTATTGTCATTATCGACGATTCGATAATTCACGGCGCAACCTGCGCTTATATAGTGAAAATTTTGAGGGCGGCAGGCGCAAAGGAAATACATATGAGGGTGTCGTCTCCGCCGTTTTTAAATCCGTGCTACTACGGTATCGACATAAGCGACAAAAGCTCGCTTGTTTCAAATATGATGAGTACGCAGCAGCTATGTGAAAAAATAGGAGCCGACTCGCTCGGCTTTTTAAGCATTGAAGGGCTGCACAGCATTGCAAGCGGAGCAAAGGTTGGGCTTTGTGACGCCTGCTTTTCGGGAAATTATCCGGCGCCTGTTCCAACAGAGGTGTTTGAGGATAAATTTGCAAGAAAAATAGAAAAGAAATAAATCAGTTTATATTAAAGGGGAGATTTAAATGAAAAGTTTCAGTGAAAGCTACAAGGCTGCCGGAGTTGACGTAACCGCAGGCTACAAAGCTGTGGAGCTTATGAAGGAGCACGTCGCGCGCACAAAGACAGACGGCGTTGTTTCGGGCATAGGCGGATTCGGAGGACTATTTGCGCCAAATCTTACGGGAATGAGCGAGCCTGTTCTTGTCTCCGGCACAGACGGAGTCGGCACAAAGCTTAAGCTTGCTTTCCTGCTCGACAAGCACGATACAATCGGTATCGACTGCGTTGCAATGTGTGTAAACGACGTTGTTTGCTGCGGCGCGTCGCCTCTTTTCTTTCTTGACTATCTCGCCGTGGGAAAGAACTATCCCGAAAAGGTTGCAAAAATCGTTTCCGGCGTTGCCGAGGGCTGTGTTCAGTCTGGAAGCGCGCTGATAGGAGGGGAAACGGCTGAAATGCCGGGCTTCTATCCTGAAAATGAATACGACCTTGCAGGCTTCTCCGTAGGAATAGTCGATAAGAAAAAAATAGTTGACGGCAGCAGCCTTGCGCAGGGAGACGTGCTTATAGGACTTCCGTCAAGCGGAGTTCATTCAAACGGCTTTTCTCTTGTAAGAAAGGTATTCGGAATCAATTCAAGAACAATACTTGATACATATGACGAGCTCGACAAGCCGCTTGGCGAAACGCTTATAACGCCTACAAAAATTTATGTAAAGCCGATGCTCGAGCTTATGAGCAAGCTTGAAGTAAAGGCGGTATCACATATTACCGGCGGCGGCTTTTATGAAAATATACCAAGAATGCTTAAACCGGGAATGACGGCTAAAATAGAAAAATCGGCTGTTCCTGTTCTGCCTATATTCAATCTTATACAGCGTGTGGGCGAAATATCTGAAAGAGATATGTTCAATACGTTTAATATGGGAATAGGAATGGTTACGGCGGTTGCGAAGGAAAATGCCGACAGTGCCGTTGAAATACTTAAATCGGCAGGCGAAAACGCCGTTATTATCGGCGAGATAGCTCAAGGCGACGAGGGCATTATCATTTCATAAGGAGGTGCCGGCGTGAAAAATATAGCTGTTTTGGTCTCCGGCGGAGGAACAAATCTTCAGGCGCTTATAAACGCGCAAAAAAGCGGAGAGATAATAAACGGAAGAATAAGCTGTGTTATTTCAAGCAATGAAAAGGCTTATGCCCTTGAGAGGGCAAAACAAAACGGTATAGCCTCAAGAGTGATAAAGCGCAGGGATTTTCAAACTCAATGCGAGTATGACGACGCATTGAGGGATATACTCAAGGAGGAAAAGGCAGATCTTGTGGTGCTCGCCGGATTTATGACGATATTCGGGGGCAGCGTTATAAACGAATTTGAAAACAGGATAATAAATATTCATCCGTCGCTGATACCGTCGTTTTGCGGAAAGGGCTTTTATGGGCTTCACGTTCACGAGGCGGCGCTTCAAAGAGGCGTAAAGCTTACCGGAGCCACGGCTCATTTTGTAAACGAGATATGCGACGGCGGGCCTATAATAATTCAAAAGGCTGTTGAAACACAGCCGGACGATACGCCCGAAACGCTTCAAAAAAGAGTTATGGAGCAGGCGGAGTGGAAAATTTTGCCTAAGGCTGTTTCGCTGTTTTGTCAGGATAAGCTTAAGGTCGAAAACGGCAAGGTAATAATATCCGAATAGAAGGAGGACAATAAAATGGAAAAATTATCAATAATTAAGGAGCTTCAGGAAAACGCATATCCCGGAAGAGGCATTCTTGTCGGGAAAAGCGCAGACGGAAAAAGAGCGGTAATAGCGTATTTTATAATGGGCAGAAGCGAAAACAGCCGAAACCGTGTGTTTGTTGAGGACGGCGACGGAATACGCACTCAGGCGTTCGACGAAAGCAAGCTTGTTGACCCGTCGCTTATAATTTATGCTCCTGTTCGTGTTTTGGGCAATAAGACAATAGTGACAAACGGCGACCAAACCGACACTATCTACGAGCTTATGAATAACCAGCTCACCTTTGAGCAGGCGCTGAGAACAAGAGAGTTTGAGCCGGACGCGCCAAATTACACGCCAAGGATAAGCAGTATTGTAAAAACCGGAGAAAACGGCTTTAACTTTGCTATATCCATTTTAAAAAGCGCAAACGGAGACCCTTCGTCATGCCAGCGCTACACATTTTCCTATAACAATCCGTTAAGCGGAGAGGGCAGGTTTATTCATACATATAAATGCGACGGCAATCCGCTGCCAAGCTTTGAGGGCGAGCCTAAGCTTGTTGAAATGGGCAGCGAAGATATAGACGAATTTGCCGATAAGCTTTGGCAGGCGCTTAACGAGGAAAACAAGGTATCTCTGTTTGTAAGATATATCGACCTTGAAACGCTTGAAACAACGAGCAGGATAATAAATAAAAATAACTGACAGGAGGATGAAAAATGAACGAGCTTGAACTCAAATACGGATGCAATCCAAACCAGAAGCCGTCGAAAATTTTTATGAAGGACAACGCAGAGCTGCCGATAAAGGTTTTAAACGGCAAGCCGGGATATATAAATTTTCTTGACGCGTTCAACAGCTGGCAGCTTGTAAAGGAGCTTAAGGCTGCGACGGGATTGCCGGCGGCAGCTTCGTTTAAGCATGTAAGCCCGGCAGGAGCGGCTGTTGCAACGGAGCTTTCAGACACTCTGAAAAAGATATACTTTGTTGACGATTTAAAGCTTTCTCCGCTTGCAAGCGCATACGCAAAGGCAAGGGGCGCTGACAGAATGAGCTCATACGGCGACTGGGTCGCGCTCTCGGATATTTGCGATGTTGAAACGGCTGCACTGTTAAAAAGAGAGGTATCAGACGGAATAATAGCTCCCGGATATACTGACGAGGCTCTTGAAATATTAAAGAGCAAGAAAAAGGGCAATTATCCTGTTGTTCAAATCGACCCGGAATATACTCCGGCGGAAAAGGAATATAAGGACGTTTTCGGAATAACCTTTGAGCAGGGCAGAAACGAGCTTAAAATTGATGATGAAATGCTCTCGAATATGGTCACCGACAACAAGACCTTAACACAAGAGGCAAAGCGTGATCTCAAAATTGCGCTTATCACCCTTAAATACACTCAGTCAAATTCGGTTTGCTACGCAAAGGACGGACAGGCAATAGGCGTTGGAGCAGGTCAGCAATCGAGAATTCACTGCACACGTCTTGCCGGCAATAAGGCGGATATATGGTATCTGCGCCAGCATCCGAAGGTTTTGGGACTTCAGTTTGTTGACAATATCCGCAGGCCTGACCGTGACAATACAATCGACGTATATATTTCGGAGGATCACGATGATGTTCTTGCCGACGGTATTTGGCAGCAGTTCTTTAAGGTTAAGCCTGAGGTATTGACGCTTGAGGAAAAAAAGGAGTGGCTCAAGAGCCTTAAGGGCGTTTGTGTGGGCAGCGACGCCTTCTTCCCGTTTGGAGATAACATAGAAAGGGCAAGGCGCAGCGGAGTTGAATTTATTGCACAGCCGGGCGGCTCTATAAGAGACGACAATGTAATAGAAACCTGCAATAAATACGGTATGGCTATGTGCTTTACCGGCATCAGGCTGTTCCACCATTGATAGGAGGAGATCCGATGAATGTATTGATGATAGGTGGCGGAGGCAGGGAACACGCCCTTATAAAATCCATTTTAAAAAGTCCGAGGCTTGAAAAGCTGTACTGCGCGCCGGGCAACGGTGGAATTTCAAGAGACGCTCAGTGTGTGGACATTCCCGTTATGGATAAAGAAAAAATGGTTGCCTTTGCTAAGGAGAAAAATATAGATTTGGCGTTTGTAGCGCCTGACGACCCGCTTGCAGACGGAATGGTGGACGCGTTTGAAAGCGCGGGAATACGTGCTTTCGGCCCCAACGCTGCCGCCGCGATTATCGAGGCAAGCAAGGTTTTCTCAAAAAACCTTATGAAAAAATACGGAATACCGACTGCGCGGTATGAGGTGTTTGACAGTTCAAGCGAGGCAATAGAGTACATCAGGAGCAATAATATGGCTCCTGTTGTGGTCAAGGCGGACGGCCTTGCGCTTGGCAAGGGCGTTATAATAGCACAGACGACCGAGGAAGCCGAGAATGCGGTTTTATCTATAATGGAGGATAAAAAATTCGGCGATTCCGGCAACAGGGTCGTTATAGAAGAATTTTTAACAGGGCCTGAGGTTTCCGTTTTGTCCTTCACAGACGGCAAAACCGTAAAGCCCATGGTTTCATCCAAGGATCACAAAAGGGCATATGACGGCGATAAGGGTCTTAATACCGGCGGTATGGGAACAATTAGCCCTAACCCTTATTATACCGACGAGCTTGCCGCAGAGTGTATGGAGAAGATATTTAAGCCGACTGTTAAGGCGATGGCAAGCGAGGGCAGAGCCTTTAAGGGCTGCCTGTATTTCGGACTTATGATGACTCCAAACGGGCCTAAGGTAATAGAATATAACGCGCGCTTCGGCGACCCGGAGGCGCAGGTGGTTTTACCGAGGCTTAAAACGGATATTCTCGATATAATTGACGCGGTAATAGACGAGCGGCTTGATGAAATTGAGATAGAATGGAGCGACGAATGCTCCGCCTGCGTTGTAATGGCAAGCGGCGGATACCCTGAGTCGTACAAAAAGGGCATAGAAATGTTCGGTATGGATGAAAACGGTCAGGTCGAGGGAGCGACAGTTTACCATGCCGGAACAAAATACGAAAACGGCAAATTCTACACAAACGGCGGCAGAGTTCTCGGGGTAACGGCTTTGGGAGGCACGCTTGACGAGGCGCTTGAAAGGGCGTATTGCGCCGTGTCAAAAATAAGCTTTGAGGGTGCGCACTACAGAAAGGATATAGGAAGAACGAAATAAATAATCCGATAAAGCGAGAAATACGGGGTATGCTTAATACGCGATACCCCGTTCGGCTTAAATAAAAGCTATTAAGCACTTTCCTTTCCGCCGGCGCAGCTTTTGATTTTATGAGTATCATTGGCAAGCTGCGGTTTAGCCACAATTATTTTAGGATATTTTATCCTGCAATTTAGAAACCGTAATTCGGCAGGTAAATTTTTGTTGACACGGCACATCATCGGTGCTATAATGTTATAGCCGCTTACTGTGGGCATATAAAGAAAGCTTTGCTTCGCCCGACGAGTAGCGAGTCTTAAATAGAAGGAATGAATTAAATGTACGCAATTATCGAAACAGGCGGAAAGCAGTACAAGGTAGAAAACGGCGACGTTGTTTATGTTGAAAAGCTTGACGCCGAGGACAACGCAACCGTTGATTTCAACGTGATTGCTCTTGCAGACGACGACGGCATCAAGGTCGGCGCACCTTATGTTGACGGCGCAAAGGTAACGGGCAAGGTGCTGAAGACAGGCAAGGGCAAGAAGATAACCGTTTTCACTTATAAGCCGAAAAAGGGCGAAAAGAGAAAAATGGGTCACAGACAGCCATACACAAAGGTTGAGATCCAGAGCATAAACGCATAATTATGATTGACATAAGCTTTTATGTCACCTCGTCCGGCGAGCTTCTCGGTTTTCATATGACAGGACATTCGGGATATGCCGAGCAGGGCAGCGATATTGTTTGCGCTGCGGTAAGCTCCGCCGCATTTATGACGGTAAACACCATAACCGACGTTATCCATACGGACTGCGAGCTTGATGTGGACGACGGTGATATGACGCTTAGAATTTTCCGGCGTGACGCGGCGCAGTGCCGTGATATACTGTCGGGACTGAAGCTGCATATGACGCAGCTTCAAGAGCAGTATTGTGATTATATAAACGTAAATTATACGGAGGTGTAACGATAATGATAAAGGTTGATATTCAGTTATTCGCGCATAAAAAAGGTATGGGCTCCACAAAGAACGGACGTGATTCAGAATCAAAGCGTCTCGGCGTTAAGCGTGCGGACGGTCAGTTCGTTTTGGCAGGAAACATTCTTGTTAAGCAGCGCGGAACACATATTCACCCCGGCACAAATGTAGGCCGAGGTTCTGACGACACACTTTTTGCAACGGTTGACGGAGTAGTTCGCTTCGAGCGTTTTGGCCGTGACCGCAAGCGCGTAAGCGTTTATGCCGAGCAGTAAACACCGGCATTTGCACAGTGTGGTATGATTCACACAGTCATATTTTGAGAGGTGCTGTGAAAACCGCACCTCTTTTTTACTTGTTAGGACGTTAAAAAAACGCTTGACGGCTTGTGCCGCAGAAATCCGCCTGATTGAGCGTTGTTTTATTCAAACGGCGCGATTTCTTTGCTGTAGGAAGATTTTTATTTTGCGGCAAAATATGCGGATTGCCTAAAAAAGAGGAATACTAATGTTTGAAAACGATTATATTCTTAAACAGATTGAGCTTATGACAAATTTTCTTGCAAAGCTTATATTCGGCAAGGAATCGCCGGAATATAAGCTCAGCTACAATTTGGACGGCACTGCCTCCGACGCGGATCTGCTGTATCTTCGCCTGCTTGAAATGATAAATGACGGAGATATAAACGAGGCTGAAAATATACTGTTTGATAATATTGAGAGGGAAACAAGGGCTGAGTACCTTGAAATTGCGATAGATTTTTACGACAGACTTGCAAGGCTTGACGAAGACGCTCTTGACAGGGCGGATTTTTCAAGGGCTGAGGTGCTGGAGGGACTTGAAAACGTAAAAAGACTATATGGTATAGAAACACCGTGACAGGGGGCGTTTGAATGTTTGTTGACTATGCGAAAATCAGTATAAAGGCAGGCGACGGCGGCGACGGCGCCGTTTCGTTTCACCGTGAAAAGTATGTTGCGGCAGGCGGACCGGACGGAGGCGACGGAGGAGCAGGAGGCGACGTTTGCTTTCAGGCGGACGACAACCTGTCCACACTTGCCGATTTTAGATATAAGCGTAAATATGAGGCGCAAAGAGGAGAAAACGGAAAGTCCGGCAGACGTTTCGGAAAAAGCGCGCAGCCGCTGATAATAAAGGTTCCGCGCGGTACTGTCGTCAAGGATGCCGAAAGCGGAAGAATACTTGCCGATGTTTCAGGCAGCGAGCCTGTAACGGTTGCACGTGGAGGCAAGGGCGGCTGGGGAAACACACATTTTTCTACCCCCACAAGACAGATACCGAGATTTGCAAAGCCCGGTATGCCCGGGGAGGAATATGACGTTACTCTTGAATTAAAGCTTTTGGCGGACGTTGGACTTGTCGGATTTCCAAACGTCGGCAAAAGCACACTTATCTCTGTTGTGAGCGAGGCAAAGCCCGTAATTGCAAATTACCACTTCACAACAATAACTCCTGTGCTCGGCGTAGTAAGATTTGAAGAGGGCAGCTCGTTTGTAATGGCGGATATACCGGGGCTTATTGAAAACGCCGGCGACGGAGTCGGGCTTGGGCATCAATTTTTGCGGCACGTTGAGCGCTGCCGTATGCTTATACACATAGTCGATATATCAGGCAGCGAGGGGCGCGACCCCAAGGAGGATTTCAAAATAATCAACAGCGAGCTTGAAAAGTTTAACCCGGAGCTTACAAAGGTGCCTATGCTTGTCGCGGGAAATAAATGCGATCTCGCCTCGGATGAGCAGATAGAAGAATTTAAGACGTTTATTGAAAGTAAGGGTTATGAGTTTTTTCCGATTATGGCTGCAATCCGGTATGATGTTGAGCCGCTTCTGAATAGAACAAGAGAGCTTTTAAGCAAGCTGCCTCCGATAGTTCGTTACGAGGCGGAGCCTGCTCCCGTAATAGAAGCCGATAAAATAAAGGATAAGAAATTTACCGTAAAGGTCATAGACGGGGTTTATATCGTCGAGGGTAAATGGCTTGCGAATATTATGCGCTCTGTAAACTTTAACGATTACGAGTCGCTGCAATATTTTCAGCGGGTGCTTGTTGACAGCGGAGTTATAAAAGCCCTTAGAGACGCAGGAGTGCAGGAGGGCGACACGGTTTCGATTTATGACCTTGACTTTGATTTTGTTGAATAACGGAGTGAATGCCATTGGAAAGATTATTGAATGACGGCTGCGACCCTGAGCAGCTTAGCCCTTTAACGCTTGCGTTTGTAGGAGACGGGGTTTTTGACCTTATGGTTCGTGAACGGCTTGTCTGCAATGCAAATGCGCCGGTTGGATACTTAAACAGCAAAAAGGTGGAAATAGTGTGCTGCAAAAGCCAGTCGGAGATTATTTCTGCTCTTATGCCAAGGCTTAACGCGCAGGAGCTTGCCGTATTTAAACGTGGACGAAATGCAAAAACCGCGCACACCCCGAAAAACGCGAGCAATTCTCAATACCACAGCGCAACCGGCTTTGAAGCTTTGTGGGGTTATCTTTATTTAAAAGGAGAGCTTTCAAGGCTTAACGAGCTTTTTGATTTATGCGGTATTTTACCGAAGGAATAATATTCGGGAAAAATACATAGCTCCTTGGGCGAGCCCTGCTTTTAAAATTTAAAGCTTGACTTTTCAAAATTCATCTGATAAAATAACTCTGTTATGTATGCAGGTCAGGTGCAGGCATAGCCCGGATAATATTATCCGTTCCTTGCTCACATATGTGAGCCTTAAAGTCCAAAAGGAGGTGCTTATAGTGGCAGTAATCAGTTCATATGAAACGGTTATGGTTGTTTCAACAAAGCTCAGCGATGAAGAGATAGCCCAGATGGTTGAAAAATTCAAGGCTTTGATTGAGGCAAACGCTACTCTTGAAAGTGTTGACGAATGGGGTAAGAGAAGACTTGCTTATCTCATCAACAAGGAGGCAGAAGGCTATTACGTTCTGTTTAATTTCAAGAGCACTGCTGAGTTCCCTGCGGAGCTTGACAGACGTTATAAGATTACAGACGGAATTTTGCGTTCCCTTATTGTTAAAAAAGAAGAAAAGTAATTGAGTATAAGAGACAGGAAAGCGAGAGATTTATATGAACAAAGTAATTTTAATGGGAAGATTAACTACAGACCCGGAGCTTAAAACAACGCCTAACGGGGTTTCTGTAACAAGCTTTAGCCTTGCGGTTGACAGAAATTATGTAAAGCAGGGCGGAGAACGCAAAACTGATTTTATCAATGTTGTCGCATGGAGGCAGAGAGCCGAGTTTATTTGCAAATATTTTGTAAAGGGACAGCTGATTGCTCTTGACGGCTCGATTGAAACGAGAACATATGTTGATAAGTCAGGAAACAACCGCACAGCCTTTGAGGTTGTTGTGGAAAACGCATATTTCACAGGCGACAGAAGAAATTCATCGCAGGGCGGCTATCAGCCTGCTTATCAGCAAAGTGCGCCGGCGCCGATCCCACAGGAACCGGCAAGCGCGTATTCAAGCGGCAGCGCAGGCGATTTTGAGGATATGCCTCTTGATGAGGATCTTCCGTTTTAATGCGTTTTAAATTTAAATTTTACGCTTTGGCGTTATTCTATTTTAAAGTAAAGGAGCGATTTTGCAATGGCTGAAAGACCTGAAAGAGATAACCGCAGAGGCGGCCGCAAGAGCCGCAGAAAGGTTTGCACATTCTGTGTTGATAAGGTAGAGGACATAGATTACAAGGACATAGCAAAGCTTCGCCGTTTTCTTTCCGAGAGAGCTAAGATACTTCCGAGAAGAGTAACGGGTACCTGCGCTTGCCACCAGAGAAAGCTCACAGTAGCTATCAAGCGCGCAAGACACCTTGCTTTGCTCCCTTATACAAGCGACTGATTTTACAAAAGTCTCCCACGCATAAACTGCGTGGGATTTTTTTCACGAATGGTTCAAATAATGACGCGAATTTGTATTGACATAAGATTTTCGGCGGAATAAAATATAATTCAGGCAAATATTTAAAGCAAAAATTCAAATGCTTAAATTAACTGAAAGGAATTGTGATAAGATGAAAAAGCGATTATTCGGAAAAAAGGCAGTCAGCATTGCTGTTGCCGCGCTGATGCTGGCGTCGGCTGTTCCGGCTGTAAGCGCAGCGGACGCACAGCAGAGTACGACTATAAAAATTATACACACAAATGACCTGCACGGCTATTACAAGTCGACAAGCAAGGGTCAGATAGGCTTCGAGAGGCTGAAATCGCTCATAAACGAGCAGCAGCCCGATCTTATACTTGATATAGGCGATACCTTCCACGGCCAGGCGTTTGCCACGGTTGAAAACGGCGAAAGTATGGCTGAGCTTTTAGACGCGGTAAATTATGACGCGATGACGCCCGGCAACCACGACTGGAGCTACGGCGCGGAGCAGCTTAAAAACATAGACGACAATTACGGCTTTAAGGTTCTTGCGGCAAACGTTGTAAAGGATGACGGAAGCGATTACTTCGACGCTCCGTATCTTATAAAGGATGTTACCGCCGACGACGGCACATCGCTTAGGGTCGGCGTTGTAGGCGTAATTGACGACAAGTTTTATACCTCTAATCCAAAGGAGAATGTTGAGGGGCTTCAGTTTACCGAGGAAGCAGCCAAGACTACCGAGATAGCAAAAAAGCTTAAGAACGAAGAAAAGTGCGATATTGTCATAGCAATAACGCACCAGCACGACTGCAAAGGATTTGTAAATAATATAAGTGATGTTGACGCTGTTTTGGCAGGTCACGAGCACAAGCTTATAAGCGAAGTTTATTTCGACAAAGAAAACAATCCTGTACCGCTGTTTGAAGCGGCTTGCTATTTTACGGATATAGGCGTTTTGTCCTTGACCTATGACAAGGAAGAAAAAACTTTAAGACAGGCTGACGAGGAGTTTTTAGAGTCGGCTGACATAGAGAACGAACCGGACGAGGACATAGCAGGGCTTATTTCCTCGATAGAGAGCAGGGAAAGCTCTGTATTAAACGAGGTGGTAGGACACAGCAGCGAGGAATATCCTTATTCATGGGAGGAAATCAGAGTAGCCGAGCAGCCGATAGGAAGAATAGTTACAGCATCTTATCTTGACTGGACAGGCGCTGACGTTGCTATGGAAAATTCCGGCGGTATCCGTGCCGGCATTCCGCAGGGAGATGTTACCTATGGCGATCTTATCGGTATCTCGCCTTACGGAAACACTCTGCTTGTAAAGAAAATGACAGGACAGCAAATTCTTGACGTAGCGGAATTTGCAATTGAAATAAGCCGTGCCTGCGACGAGGTTTATACTATCCAAAAGGAGGCTGTGGAAAAGGGCGAGGATCCGATGCAGTATTCATGGCCCTCAAACAGCGGCTCCGCACTGCAAATCAGCGGACTTAAGGCGCAGTATGATCTGACAAAGCCGCAGGGCAGCCGCCTTATAAATGCAACAATCGGCGGCGAGAGCGTAGACCCGGATAAGATATACAATGTTGCCATGAACAATTATATATCAGAAAATGAAAGCTATCCCCACATTTCAGATGCTGAGCTTGTAAGCGAATACGGAACCTGCGAGCAGGCATTGCGCCGCTATATAGAAAAGAATACGTTTTCCGAGGCGGCAAGCACGCCTAATCTTGAGCCGTACAGCGCGGAGGCGCCGACAGACCCGGAGGACGGCACAAGCCCGGAACAGCCGACGGACGCAACCGACAGTGAAGAGCAGCCGACCCAGACAGAGCCTGCAACCGACAATACCGACGGTGCTACGGACGCAACGCAGGCAACCGAGGCGACAACACCGAGTACCGGCAATAATTCCGGCACAGGCAGCGCTTCGGCAAATAATAATTCAGGCGCTCAGTCAACACAAGCCGGCAAGGTTGCAACAGGCGACAGCAGAAGCATAATAATTCTTCTTACGCTTCTTATGGCAGCCGCCGCCGCAACAACTGCGTGCGCAGCAAAAAGAAAGCGCGGTATTTAAAGATTTTAATTTAAAACCGTAATGTAATTTAATATTTTTATTAAGGCGGGGTCGCTGCTTTGCGGCTCCGCTTTTTTAGATATAAAACCTACAACGCCTCCGGGAGTATCGAAAAGGGCAAAAAAATAAAGCCGCGGCAAATATACGTTATTTGTCTGCGGTTTTGCTGTATAAATATGAATATTTAGTTAATTTTTCAAAAAACAATATTGACAATCGCCTTCGGCTGTTATATACTTGTAAAATGCAACATAATGGCATAAAGTACCCGTTTCCATATCCATATGCGGAAATATTATCACAGAATAGACAAAAAATCAAGTGTTTTTCAAAAAAAGTTTTGTCGGTAAAATGCGGGAAAACAAGCGAAAATCGTATGCGAGAGTCGCCTTAAAATGCCGGTCGGTTGAAATTAGAATTTTCGAAATGGAGTGAACGCCCAATGGTAAACGTCAAGCCTGTTAAACTTGGCAGCAGAGAGAGAATGAGCTTTGCCAAAATTGATGAGGTTATTGAAATGCCGAATCTCATTGAGGTGCAGAAGAAATCATACAAGTGGTTTTTGGAAAAAGGGCTGAAAGAGGTATTCAGGGATGTTTCCGGAATAACGGATCATAACGGGAACCTTGTTTTGGACTTTATTGATTACTCACTTGATGTGGATCACCCGAATTACAGCGTTATCGAATGTAAGGAGAGGGACGCGACATATGCGGCTCCTCTGCGCGTGACTGCTCGTCTTCTTAACAAGGAAACAGGCGAGATCAAGGAGTCAAACGTATTTATGGGCGATTTCCCTCTTATGACGCCGAGCGGAACCTTTGTCATAAACGGCGCGGAAAGGGTAATAGTATCTCAGCTTGTACGTTCACCCGGTGTTTATTACAAAATGGAATATGACAAGACGGGCAAAAAGCTGTTTTCAAACACGGTTATACCTAACAGAGGAGCCTGGCTTGAATATGAAAACGATGTAAACGACGTTTTCTATGTAAGAATAGATAAGAACAGAAAAATTCCGATAACCGTATTTATCAGGGCGCTCGGCCTTGGAACGGACGCTGAAATACTCGACTTCTTCGGCGAGGACGAGAGAATGATAGCGACGATTGAAAAGGACAGCTGCAAGAGCGTTGAGGACGGAATGATAGAGGTTTACCGCAAGCTGCGTCCGAGCGAGCCGCCGACAATTGACAGCGCGCGCACGCACATAAACAATCTGTTCTTTGATCCGAGAAGATACGATATGTCCCGTGTGGGCAGATACAAATACAACAAAAAGCTTGGTATAGCCGACAGGCTAAAGGGCAACAGGCTTTCTCAGCCGGTTGTTAATCCGCGCACCGGCGAGGTTATTGCAATGCCGGGCAGCGTGATTCCAAAAGCTCTTGCCGAGGAGATAGAGGATGCAGGCGTAAGCGTTGCTTATCTTGACGTTGAAGGCAAAGAGGTAAAGGTTATTTCAAACGGCATGGTTGATATATCAAAATATGTCAGCTTTGACGCCGACAAGGAGTGCGAGCTTAATGAAAAGGTAAGCTTTGCCGTGCTGTGTGAGATCCTTGATGAATGCGGCGATGACGAGCAGGCTCTTAAGGAGAAGCTCATATCAAGAAAGTCGGAGCTTATTCCAAATCACATAACTATAGACGATATATTTGCAAGTATAAATTATATGAACTGCCTTGCCTGCGGCGTCGGAAACACCGACGATATAGACCATCTCGGCAATCGCCGTATCCGCAGCGTAGGCGAGCTTTTGCAAAATCAGTTCAGAATAGGTTTTTCAAGACTTGAAAGAGTAATAAGGGAGAGAATGTCGCTTCAGGCTCAGGACACCGACGGGCTTTCTCCGAATTCTCTCATAAATATAAGACCGATAACGGCGGCTATAAAGGAATTTTTCGGTTCCTCTCCGCTTTCACAGTTTATGGATCAGACAAATCCGCTTGCCGAGCTTACTCACAAAAGACGTCTTTCGGCGCTCGGCCCCGGCGGACTTTCAAGAGACAGAGCCGGATTTGAGGTTCGTGACGTTCACTACAGCCATTACGGAAGAATGTGTCCTATTGAAACGCCGGAAGGCCCGAACATCGGCTTGATCTCTTATCTTGCTTCATTTGCAAAGATAAACGAGTACGGATTTATAGAAGCGCCGTTCCGCAAGGTTGACAAGGAGACGGGAATAGTTACTGACGAAACCGTGTATATGACAGCTGACGTTGAGGACGAGTTTATAGTCGCACAGGCTAACGAACCTCTTGACGAAAACAATCGCTTTAAAAACGCAAAGGTAAACGGCAGATACAGAGATGAATTTGTTGAGCTTGAAGCCGAACGCTTTGATTATATGGACGTTTCCCCTAAAATGGTTGTGTCCGTTGCAACGGCTATGATACCTTTCCTTGAAAACGATGACGCAAACCGTGCTCTTATGGGCGCAAATATGCAGCGTCAGGCTGTGCCGCTGCTTAAAACTCAGGCTCCTATAGTCGGAACAGGAATGGAGTATAAGGCGGGCGTTGACTCAGGTGTTTGCGTACTTTCGGAGGAGGACGGCGTTGTCCTCAGCGTAAGCGCTGACAAGGTAGTAGTTCAGTATGACAGCGGAAGAGTGCAGGAGTTTGCAATAACAAAGTTTATGCGCTCAAACCAGAGCACCTGCTTTAATCAGATTCCCGTTGTTGAAAAGGGGCAGCGAGTTCACGCGAACGATGTTCTTGCCGACGGCCCCGCAACCGACCACGGTGAGATAAGCCTTGGAAAGAACGCTCTTATCGGATTTATGACGTGGGAGGGCTACAACTACGAGGACGCTGTTTTGATCAGCGAAAAAATAGTCAGAGACGATGTTTACACATCAATTCATATAGAAGAATACGAGATAGAGGCGAGGGACACAAAGCTTGGGGCCGAGGAGATAACAAGAGATATTCCGCAGGTTGGCGAGGATATGCTCAGAGACCTTGACGAAGACGGTATTATCCACATCGGCGCAGAGGTTCACGCCGGAGATATTCTTGTCGGCAAGGTTACGCCGAAGGGCGAGACCGAGCTTACCGCCGAGGAAAGACTCCTTCGCGCCATATTCGGCGAAAAGGCAAGAGAGGTAAGGGATACCTCGTTAAGAGTTCCGCACGGAGAAAGCGGCATAGTTGTTGATGTAAAGGTATTCACAAGAGAAAACAGCCATGATGAGCTTCAGCCCGGCGTGAACAAGGTCGTAAGATGTTATCTTGCTCAGAAGAGGAAGATTTCCGTCGGTGATAAAATGGCAGGCCGTCACGGAAACAAGGGCGTTGTTTCAAGAATACTTCCTGTTGAGGATATGCCGTTCCTGCCGGACGGTACGCCGCTTGACATAGTGTTAAACCCTCTTGGCGTTCCTTCCCGTATGAACATCGGTCAGGTGCTTGAGGTTCACCTTGGATATGCCGCAAAGGCGCTTGGCTGGCACATTATGACGCCGGTATTCGACGGCGCGCACGAGTCTGATATTTTTGAGGCGTTTAAGCAGGCAGGCTTGAGCGAGGACGGAAAAACATGGCTTAAAGACGGCAGAACCGGAGAATACTTTGACAATCCCGTAACGGTTGGATATATGTATTACCTTAAGCTGCATCACCTTGTAGACGACAAGATACACGCGCGTTCAACCGGCCCGTATTCGCTCGTTACGCAGCAGCCGCTCGGCGGTAAGGCGCAGTTCGGCGGTCAGCGCTTCGGTGAAATGGAGGTTTGGGCTCTTGAGGCCTACGGCGCGGCATATACTCTTCAGGAGATACTCACTATAAAGTCCGACGACGTTGTAGGAAGAGTAAAGGCGTATGAGGCGATAGTAAAGGGTCAGAATATTCCGAAATCCGGCGTTCCCGAATCGTTTAAGGTTCTTGTCAAGGAGCTTCAGTCGCTCGGACTCGACGTTAAGGTGCTTGACAAAAACAATGAGGAAATCGATCTTCGCCAAAACTTCGACGAGGACGATATTCAGGTGCCGACAGCGGATGACAATGAGCTTGAAATAGGCGAATCGGTGGCAACCGACGCAACTCTTGACAGCTTTATTGTTGATGAGGACGACGATGATGAAAATATGCTCGACGATTCCTCGTTTTATTCAGAGGACGACGATAGCTTCGATGACTACGGCGACGGTTCGGGCTATGACGAACAATAATACAGGGAGGTCTTTATAAATGGAATTTAATGTTTTTGAGTCAATAAAAATAGGTCTTGCATCTCCCGATAAAATAAGAGAATGGTCGTATGGCGAGGTAAAAAAGCCTGAGACTATCAACTACAGAACATTAAAGCCGGAGCGTGACGGACTTTACTGCGAGCGCATTTTCGGGCCTACAAAGGACTGGGAATGCCATTGCGGAAAATATAAAAGAATACGCTACAAGGGCAAAATCTGCGATAAGTGCGGCGTTGAGGTTACAAGGGCAAAGGTAAGAAGAGAAAGAATGGGTCATATCGAGCTTGCTGCGCCGGTATCGCACATATGGTATTTTAAGGGCATTCCGTCAAGAATAGGTCTTATGCTTGACATCTCGCCTCGTCTTTTGGAGAAGGTTCTTTATTTTGCAAACTATATCGTAACCGATCCGGGCGATGTGCGCGGCCTGACAAAAATGCAGATATTGACCGAAAAGGATTACCGCGAGATGCGCGAAAAATACGAGGATGATTTTGAAGCGGGCATGGGCGCGGAAGCAATCAAAAAGCTTCTTGAGGAGATAGACCTTGAGCAGCTTTCGTCGGAGCTTAAAGAGGAGCTTGAGGGCGCGTCGGGTCAGAAAAAGGCAAGAATACTTAAAAGACTTGAGGTAGTCGAGGCGTTCAGAATGTCCGGCAACCGTCCCGAGTGGATGATACTTGACGTTGTGCCGGTTATTCCACCGGACATTCGCCCAATGGTACAGCTTGACGGCGGCCGCTTTGCGACAAGCGATTTAAACGACCTTTACCGCCGCGTTATAAACAGAAACAACCGTCTTAAAAGACTGCTTGAGCTTGAGGCTCCCGATATTATCATAAGAAACGAAAAGAGAATGCTCCAGGAGGCGGTAGACGCACTTATCGACAACGGCAGAAGAGGAAGACCTGTTACGGGGCCAAACAACAGGGCGCTTAAATCTCTTTCCGATATGCTTAAGGGTAAGCAGGGACGTTTCCGTCAAAACCTGCTTGGAAAACGTGTTGACTATTCGGGACGTTCGGTTATAGTAGTAGGCCCTGAGCTCAAAATGTATCAGTGCGGCTTGCCTAAGGAAATGGCGCTTGAGCTGTTTAAGCCGTTCGTTATGAAAAGACTTGTGGAAACAAAGGTTTCACAAAATATAAAGGCTGCGAGAAAGGCGGTTGAAAGGGCAAAGCCGGAGGTTTGGGACGCTCTTGAGGTAGTAATTAAGGGTCACCCGGTTCTGCTTAACCGTGCTCCTACGCTTCACCGTCTCGGAATACAGGCGTTTGAGCCTGTTTTGGTAGAGGGCAGAGCGCTGAAGCTGCATCCGCTTGTCTGCACAGCGTATAACGCCGACTTTGACGGCGACCAAATGGCTGTCCATGTTCCGCTTTCGGCAGAGGCGCAGGCAGAGGCAAGATTTTTAATGCTTGCCGCCGGAAACCTCCTAAAGCCGTCGGACGGTCGTCCTGTCGCGGTTCCTACACAGGATATGATACTCGGCTCTTATTATCTCACGCTCGATAAGGACGGCGAAATGGGAGAGGGCAAAATATTCCGCAATGTTGAAGAGGCATATATGGCCTATGAAACAGGAGTAATCAGCCTTCATGCAAAGATAAAGGTAAGGCGGACAATAAACGTAAACGGCGTTGAAAAGAGCGCTATCGTTGATACTACAGTCGGAAAGATAATATTCAACAGACCTGTTCCGCAGGATCTCGGCTTTGTAGACAGAAACGACCCCGCTAACGAGTTTAAATACGAGATCGATTTCCTTGTAGGAAAAAAGATGCTCGGAAAGATAATAGAGAGATGTATAAAGGTTCACGGAACGGAAGTTACATCAAGAGTGCTTGACGAGATAAAATCTCAGGGCTATAAATATTCAACCAAGGGCGCGATAACCGTTGCCGTTATAGACGCTGAGATACCGCCGGCAAAGAAAGAAATAATCGCAAAGGCTGAAGAGGATGTTGACAGCGTAAGAAACCTTTACAAAATGGGTCTCCTTTCCAACGACGAGCGCTATGCAAAGGTGCTTGACATATGGGGAGACGCGACAAACAGGGTTACTAAGGCGCTTGAGGGCAACCTCGGCAAATACAATCCGATATTTATGATGGCGGATTCCGGAGCCCGCGGAAGTATGAGCCAGATCCGTCAGCTTGCCGGAATGAGAGGACTTATCGCGAATACATCGGGTAAAACTATTGAAATACCGATCAGAGCCAACTACCGTGAGGGACTTAACATTATGGAATACTTCATTTCCTCGCGTGGCGCGCGTAAGGGTCTTGCCGATACCGCGCTTCGTACCGCGGACTCAGGATACCTCACAAGACGTCTTGTAGACGTATCTCAAGAGGTTATCATACGCGAGGACGATTGCCATACTCACGAGGGACTTGAAATATTCGACATTCGTGACGGAAAGGAATCTATAGAAAGCCTGCGCGAAAGACTCATAGGCCGTTATCTGCTCGACGATTTCTGCGACGAAAACGGAAACGTGCTTGTTTCAAAGGAAAAGATGATGAGCGACGAAGACGCGGATATAATCGTTAATTCTGGCACAGAGAGAATCAAGATACGTTCAATACTCGGCTGCCGCGCAAAGCACGGCGTATGCAAAAAGTGCTACGGCTCAAACCTTGCAAACGGTCAGCCGGTAACCGTGGGAGAGGCTGTTGGAATAATCGCGGCTCAGTCTATAGGCGAGCCGGGTACACAGCTTACAATGCGTACCTTCCATACAGGCGGTATTGCGTCGGCAGAGGATATTACACAGGGTCTTCCGCGTGTTGAGGAGCTGTTTGAAAGCAGAAAGCCAAAGCATCTCGCAATTCTCAGCGAGATCGACGGCGAGGTTAGATTTGAAGAGATAAAGAACAACCGCCACGCTGTTGTTTATAATAAGGAAACGGGCGAGGAATGCTCTTATCTTATTCCGTTCGGCTCAAGAACGAAGATCGAGGAAGGTCAGCAGATAAAAGCCGGCGATATGATAACGGAGGGTTCAAAAAATCCGCACGATATTCTTGCTATACAGGGCGCGGACGCCGTTCAGGATTACCTTATTCAGGAGGTTCAGCGAACCTACCGTATGCAGGGTGTTGATATAAACGACAAGCATATAGAGGTTATTGTTCGCCAGATGATGAAGAAGGTAAGAGTAGACGACGCAGGCGACACGGATCTGCTTCCAAGCTCTCTTGTTGACAAGAGCGAGGTTTATGCCGCGAACGACGAGATAAAGAGAAGAATAGAAAACGGTGAGGAGGGCCTTAGAGAGGCGACCTACACTCAGACGCTTCTCGGTATTACCAAGGCGTCCCTTGCAACTGACAGCTTCCTGTCGGCAGCGTCATTCCAGGAAACCACAAAGGTTCTTACAGACGCCGCAATAAAGGGTAAGGTAGATCCGCTGCTCGGACTTAAAGAGAATGTTCTTATAGGAAAGCTTGTTCCTGCCGGAACCGGAATGCACCGCTACAGCGATGTTGAAATTGAAGAAAATCATTTTTCTCAGGCGCAGGTCGAAGGCTTTGGCGAATAAGCGCATATTAAAAAAATGTCAGGCTGTTCCGTTAACTCGGAGCGGCCTGATTTAATTTATGCACAATCGGGCTCTTAGCGCTTTATATCGCAAAATTCGGAAAAAAATAAGTTGACATTATCAGCTGTTTTATGGTAAAATACTTAATTGTCGAGCTGCGGCTTTTTTTAAGAGGCGTTTCTGTATGAAGTGTTGAAAAACATAAGCCGCGCTCAAAAAAATGTGTATATTACCAATAAGTGTAATATTTGCACACAATTGCGGCATAATAGCTGCGACAAAAAATTGAAAGGAGGAAGATTATGCCAACCTTTAACCAATTGGTTCGCAAGGGTCGTGAGGTTTCTGAAAAGAAAGCAAAGGCGCCTGCTCTTTTAAAGGGATGGAATGCAAAAAAGCGCAAGGCTATTGACCAGAGCTCCCCACAAAAAAGAGGCGTTTGCACAGCTGTTAAAACAGCTACTCCTAAAAAGCCTAACTCAGCTCTCAGAAAGATTGCCAGAGTAAGACTTTCAAACGGTATCGAGGTCAGTTCCTATATTCCCGGCGTAGGCCACAATCTGCAGGAGCACTCAGTTGTTCTTATCAGAGGCGGAAGAGTTAAGGACCTCCCTGGTGTGCGTTACCACATCATAAGAGGAACTCTTGACGCTCAGGGCGTTGCAAAGCGTATGCAGGCTCGCTCAAAGTACGGCGCAAAGCGTCCAAAAGCAGGTAAATAATAAGGAATTGGCAGCTACCCAAAGGAAAAGGTTACTTAAATCAAACCAGTACAATACAAATGTGCTTTTATATATATTATTAAGCCTTTTGTATTGGCCAACGGGAGTTTGTCGCTTTCGAGTACCTATGATATCTCTAATTTTGTGAAGGAGGGAAGTAAAGTGCCAAGAAGAGGCTCAATAGCAAAACGTGATGTTCTGCCGGATCCGCTTTACAATTCTAAGCTCGTTACCCGTCTGATAAATAATATTATGTACGACGGCAAAAAGGGCGTTGCGCAGAAGATTGTTTACGGCGCATTCGAGATCATCAGCGAAAAGACAGGAAAAGAGGCCCTTGAGGTCTTTGAACAGGCAATGGAAAACGTAATGCCTGTATTGGAGGTTAAGGCTCGCCGTGTGGGCGGTGCCACCTACCAGGTGCCTATGGAGGTTCGTCCTGAAAGAAGGCAGACATTGGGACTTCGCTGGATTTCGACCTATTCAAGGGCGAGAAGCGAAAAGACAATGAAAGAAAGACTTGCAGGCGAAATCCTCGATGCTGTCAACGGTGCAGGCGGCGCAGCCAAGAAGCGCGACGATACACACAAGATGGCAGAGGCAAACAAAGCATTTGCACACTACAGATGGTAATATATCAAGGAGGATTTTATGGGCAGACAGGTGTCTCTTGAACAAACAAGAAATATCGGTATCATGGCTCACATTGATGCCGGTAAGACTACCACTACAGAGCGTATCCTTTTTTACACCGGTATCAACCATAAAATAGGCGAGGTTCATGACGGCGGCGCCACCATGGACTGGATGGTACAGGAGCAGGAGAGAGGTATTACTATAACTTCTGCTGCTACAACTTGCTTCTGGAAAGACAGCAAGGGCAAGGATGTAAGAATAAACATCATCGACACACCGGGACACGTTGACTTCACAGTTGAGGTTGAGCGTTCATTAAGAGTTCTTGACGGTTCTGTAACCGTTCTGTGCGCAAAGGGCGGCGTTGAGCCGCAGTCTGAAACCGTATGGCGTCAGGCTGACAACTATGGTGTTCCGAGAATGGTTTATGTTAATAAAATGGACATCATGGGCGCTGACTTTTTCCGTGTTGTGCAGATGATGAAGGACAGACTCAAGTGTAATGCAGTTCCGATTCAGCTGCCGATTGGCGCTGAGGACGATTTTAAGGGAATTATTGACCTCATAAAGATGAAGGCTGAGGTTTATTACGACGACCTCGGCAAGGATATGAGAGAAGAGGAAATTCCCGACGATTTAAAGGAGCTTGCGCAGAAATATCATGATGAGCTTATCGAGCATGTTGCAGAGCAGGACGAGGAGCTCATGGAGAAGTATTTCAACGGCGAAGAGCTGACCGAGGAAGAAATTAAAGCAACTATCAGAAAGAGCACTATAGCTAACACAATGGTGCCGGTAACGTGCGGTACGTCATACAGAAACAAGGGCGTTCAAAAGCTTCTTGACGCAATTGTTGACTATATGCCGGCTCCGACAGACGTTCCCGCTATCAAGGGCGTAAACCCGGAGACCGACGAGGAGGAAATTCGTCATTCTTCTGACGATGAGCCGTTCTCGGCTCTTGCCTTCAAAATTGCCACCGACCCGTTTGTTGGTAAGCTGTGCTTCTTCAGAGTATATTCCGGTATGGTTACAGCCGGCTCAACGGTTTACAACTCAACAAAGGACAATAACGAAAGAATAGGCCGTATCGTGCAGATGCACGCAAACGACAGAAAGGACATTGACACCTGCTATTCCGGAGATATTGCAGCCGCTATCGGCTTAAAGAACACAACCACCGGCGATACCCTTTGCGACGAAAAGAATCCTATCATTCTTGAGTCTATGGAGTTCCCGGAGCCTGTTATAAGAGTTGCAATCGAGCCAAAGACAAAAGCCGGTCAGGAAAAGATGGGCATTGCCCTTGCAAAGCTTGCCGAGGAGGATCCTACGTTCAAGGCATATACTGACGAGGAAACCGGCCAGACAATTATTGCAGGTATGGGTGAGCTTCACCTTGAAATAATCGTTGACAGACTTCTTCGTGAATTTAAGGTTGAGGCTAACATCGGTAAGCCGCAGGTTGCATATAAGGAAACGATACGCCGCAGCGCTGACGTTGACAAGAAATATGCAAGACAGTCGGGCGGTAAGGGTCAGTACGGCCACGTTAAAATCAGAGTTGAGCCTAATCCGACCAAGGGCTATGAGTTTATAAACTCAGTCGTAGGCGGCGCTGTTCCAAAGGAATACATTCCTGCTGTAGATCAGGGTATTCAGGGCGCAATGCTCAGCGGCGTTCTTGCCGGATATAACGTAGTTGACGTTAAGGTTGAGCTTTACGACGGATCTTACCATGAGGTCGACTCATCTGAAATGGCGTTTAAGATTGCCGGCTCAATGGCGTTCAAGGAAGCTATGCAAAAGGCAGATCCGGTTCTTCTGGAGCCTATTATGAAGGTTACCGTAATTGTTCCTGAGGAATATATGGGCGACGTTATCGGCGACCTTAACTCGCGCAGAGGTATGATCCAGGGTATGGAGGCAGAAAACGGAGCGCAGAGAATCAACGCTCATGTTCCGCTTTCAGAAATGTTCGGATATGCTACCGATATGCGCTCTAAGACGCAGGGAAGAGGACAGTATGTAATGGAGCCGAGCCACTATGCAGAGGTTCCAAAGTCGGTAGGCGAAGCTATTATTACAGCGCGCAAGAAGACTGAAGAATAATTTTCAAAATAGTATTGCAATTTTCATTAAAAATTGCTAAAATAACTTTAAGACCTAATTTATAATTTATTCAAGGGAGGAAATTCCAATGGCAAAAGCAAAATTTGAAAGAAATAAGCCGCATATTAACATTGGTACAATCGGACACGTTGACCATGGTAAGACAACTCTTACAGCTGCTATTACAAAGGTATTAAACCTTGAGGGTAAGGCTGCGTTTGAGGATTATGCAAACATCGACAAGGCTCCTGAGGAGAGAGAGCGTGGTATCACAATCAACACAGCTCACGTTGAGTATGAGACAGACAAGCGTCACTATGCGCACGTTGACTGCCCGGGCCATGCCGACTATGTAAAGAACATGATCACAGGTGCTGCTCAGATGGACGGCGCTATCCTTGTTGTTTCAGCTGCTGACGGCCCTATGCCGCAGACAAGAGAGCACATCCTTCTTTCAAGACAGGTTGGTGTTCCGTATATCGTAGTATTTATGAACAAGACCGACCAAGTTGACGACGACGAGCTTCTTGATCTCGTAGAGATGGAAATTCGTGAGCTTCTTGACGAGTATGAGTTCCCGGGCGATGATACACCTATCATCCGCGGTTCTGCTTATGTTGCTCTTACAAGCACATCAACAGATACAAACGCTCCTGAGTACAAGTGCATTCATGAGCTTATGGACGCTGTTGACGAGTATATCCCGACTCCTGAGCGTAAGGCTGACCAGCCGTTCCTTATGCCTGTTGAGGACGTATTCACAATCACTGGCCGTGGTACTGTTGCTACCGGCAGAGTTGAGAGAGGCGTAATCAAGGTTAACGAGGAAGTTGAGATCGTTGGTCTTACCGACGAGAAGAGAAAGGTTGTTGTTACAGGTCTTGAGATGTTCAGAAAGACTCTTGACTATGCTGAGGCAGGCGACAACGTAGGCGCGCTTCTCCGTGGTGTTCAGAGAACAGAAATCGAAAGAGGACAGGTTCTTGCAAAGCCGGGTACGATTCATCCGCACACTAAGTTCCATGGTCAGGTTTATGTTCTTACCAAGGACGAGGGCGGCCGTCATACTCCGTTCTTCAACAACTATCGTCCGCAGTTCTATTTCAGAACAACAGACGTAACAGGCGTTATTTCTCTTCCGGAAGGCACAGAGATGTGCATGCCCGGCGATAACGTAGAGATGGACGTTGAGCTTATCACTCCTATCGCTATTGAAGAGGGTCTTCGTTTTGCTATCCGTGAGGGCGGCAGAACAGTTGGTTCAGGCGTTGTTACTGCAATCAACGAATAATTTAAAGCTGTAAAATAGAGTTAAATTATAAACTCAGGGTCTGAATCTTTTGATTCGGGCCCTTGATTTTTACTCACGCTTTCGGCGGCTGCCCGGTCAGCTGCCGAAGGCAGCTGACCCCCGCCCCCCTAAAGGTCATTGCCGCGCGGCAATGACCTTTAGGGGGGCGCTTGCCTCAGCCGAGGGCTGAGGCAAGCGGCAGCCGCCGCAGTAAAGCAACCTCAAAAATGATTTGACACAATAGGACTTAAAAAGTATAATTTTATACGTAACAAAATTAAGGAAGGAATTGCTCGATTTATGAAAACCGAGAACCCTGAAACAAATCTAAACACAAAGACGCAAACAAAAGATGATACCGATATTCGTGAATTGAATACGATTGATATGAAAAAGCTAAAAAAGAGCTTCGCAAGCGGACTTAATTTTTATAAGCTCGTCTGGATATTTTTAATAGGCAGCTTTCTCGGAGTTGTCTGCGAGGTTCTTTTTTGCCTTGTCGTAGACCATAAATACGAATCGCGCCAAGGAGTAATATACGGCCCGTTCAACCCTGTGTATGGCGTCGGGGTCGTCTTGATAACAGTCTGTCTTTATTGGCTGAGAAACAAACGGGATTTCTGGACGTTCCTGCTCGGCGCGTTTATCGGCGCCGCAAGCGAATATGCGTGCAGCTGGTACCAGGAAACCTTTATAGGCACTGTGTCATGGGACTACAGCAATATGTGGGGCAATATCAACGGACGAACCTGCCTGCTGTATGCCGGAATATGGGGATTTCTCGCAATGGTCTGGATGAAATTTCTCTATCCCCTTGTATCAAAGTTCGTTGAGGCAATACCGAATAAAATAGGTTATCCGCTGTCGTGGGTGCTTATTGTAGCTATGATTGCAAACATATTTATCTCCTCGGTTGCGGTAAACAGGATGACCGCAAGGCATCAGGGCATAAAGCCGCAGAATACATTTGATGAATTTCTCGATAATACATATCCCGACGACTTTTTAATTTCGGTTTATAACCATATGCAGTACGCCTCCGACGGAACGGATACAGACGCATATACACAGACCGACGCTGAAAAAAAGAATGAGTCAGTTTAAGGAGCTTGTATGAAAATAGGTAATGTTGAAGTAACCGGCTATGCAGCTCTCGCGCCGATGGCAGGCGTTGCAGACAGAGCGTTCAGGCGTATATGCGCCGATTTCGGAGCGTCGTATGTTGTCAGCGAAATGGTAAGCGCCAAGGGTATATCTTATAACAGCGAAAAATCCGCCAAACTTATGGAATCCGATTCCCGTTGCCCGTCGGCAGTGCAGCTTTTCGGCGACGACCCCGAAACAATAGCCTATGCCGCCGAATTTGCAAAGAGATATAATCCCGATATAATAGACATCAATATGGGCTGTCCGGCGCCGAAAATAAGCGGTAACGGAAGCGGCTGTGCGCTTATGAAAAATCCGCGGCTATGCGGCAAAATAGTAAAAGCGGCAAAGCGGGCGACAAATATTCCTGTAACGGTAAAAATTCGCAAGGGCTGGGACAGCGAAAACATAAATGCCGTAGAGGTGGCAAAGTATTGCGAGGAAAACGGAGCCGACGCGCTGACGATACACGGCAGAACAAGAGACCAGTTTTACAGCGGCAAGGCGGATTGGGATATTATCGCTCAAGTAAAACAGCAGCTTAGTATACCTGTTATAGGTAACGGAGATATAACGGACGCCGAATCGGCTGCCGCTATGTATGAGCACACAAACTGCGATTATGTAATGATAGGCAGAGGCGCGCTCGGCAACCCGTGGATTTTTCGCCAAATCAATGCGTATTTCAGCAGGGATACCTTTATCGTGCCTCCGTCAATAGATGAGCGATTGAGCGTTATGTATAAGCATATAAAGCTTGCCTGCGAATATAAGGGCGAGCGCATAGGCGTGCAAGAGTCAAGAAAGCATATCGGCTGGTACCTCAAGGGCTTTCACGGCGCGGCAGCGCTCAGGAATGAGGCAGGAAAGGTCAGTACTCTTGACGATGTAGAAGGTCTTATATATAAAGTAAGGCTCGAAATATTAAATCACAGCTAAAAATGAATGACAAACAGCTTACCTCCGCATACTATAATAAGGTATGCGGAGATTTTTTAAAATTTTTCCATAAAATCCTTGACAAAGGAAAAAGTAGTTGATATAATAAAAAAGCTGTCGCGAGGGCGGCAGGGCAAGA